>CAZIXH010000487.1:0-4369 GCA_964543055.1 uncultured bacterium | reverse complement strand
CCATGCAGGTCTTGCGGGCCTTCCGCGAAACTTTCAAGGAGACCGTGAAATTTCTCGAGGAGCACCCCGAGGTACGGTTTCTGTTCGGCTACAGCTATCTGGGGCAAGGGGCGCTGGCCCTGGGCTTCAAGACCCATCCCGTGCCTAAAGCCATGGAGCTCCAGTCAAAAATTACGACGGCATGGTTCGCCTGGCTCTACCGGGGCGAGATTGCGCGTCACCTATTCACCGACCCCGCCCAGGTGGTTTATATCAGCCGTGAGACCATTCTGGAGAAGTATGGACCAAAGCCCAAAGCCCCATAGGACAGGATTGCAGGGGGTCAAGGTACACTGTCGCAGGTCTCAGGTCACAAGTCGCAGGCCAACAGACGCGGTGAGCCTATGTGCATTCGATCCATCGCGCTTCCGTGGATTTTAATACCCACTGAGCTGTATGGACGTTTAGATTGCTATCCATTCGCACGGGAATACCGGAGGGTCTTTCTGTTGTTGCGAGCATCCGCAGGATGCGAAGCAATCCAGCTCGCCCTTCCCAGCCGGTAGTTTGGCAAGCCTCCTCTGGATTGCTTCATCGCCATTGGCCTCCTCGCAAAGACGACGGCTCCTTTAAGAAACCGTTTGGCAAGCCTTCCCGTCTGCTATCGCTTCGGGTTGAACGGTCACCAGGGCGATGCTGTGCTAAAAGCGGAAGGTGAAACCGATGCCAAACCTGACCCCATCGTTGCGGGTGCCGTCGCCGACGCCGGTTGCGATGTCCAGGGTAAGGTCGGCCCCGATGGGGCGAATGGTGTAGCCAAAGGTTAGTTCGGGCCTTGGTTGCGGGAAAATTTCGCTGCTGAAGCGGAATCGGTAATCGCCCTGCTGGTACTCGGCAAAGATGGTCTGGTAGCCCCGCAAGTCTACGGTATAAGCGAAGAACAGCTCGGGCAACAGGTAGCGCCCGATGGTGAAGCGGGTTTCCTCGAGGGTACCGCCGTTCAAGGCCGGAATTTCCACCCGAACCTGATCGAGCCCCAGGGCCTTGGCCAGTTCACGCTCGAGCTGCCCCACGATAAAGTTCTGCACCGCCGCCTGGAGGCCGGTCTGGGCAATGTCGGCAGGCAGTGCCGAGAGGTCGGAGCGGCCCAGCAGCAACAGTGCATAGATTTCGGCATCGGTGTAGGGCTGACCATCGTTTTTGCGGGCGATGTCGTTGTTGTAGCGGGCCACAAAGGTGGGAGTCAGGTTGACCTTGACACGGCCATTCTGCCTTACGAACTCTCCCTTGAGGGTCAGGTTAATCTGAATGCGCCGGTTGTCCTGGCCCCGGTCCTGCACCTGGGTATCCGCCACAATCTGCAAATCGGGCAGGATGCCCGCCGCCGGACTGAAGCGGGCATAGCTCCGCTCATCGGGTAAGCGGTCGCGGATGGTGAAGTCCCGATCCCAGAGCTTGAAGTTGCCCCTGAGGGGCACCACTTCGCCCGAGAGGAAGGGGTTGGTGAAATCCCCGTTGAGGAAGAGCTCACCGGCAAGCTCGCCCTGGGCCAGCGTCTCTTGAATCAGGATGCCCCTCTCGGCCCGCAGGCGAATGTTGTTGAACTCCACCGGCACCACACTGGCTGCACGGGTGGCCCCTGGCTCTGGGGGGGCCGCGATGGTGACTTCGCGCTGCCCCTCCGGCAAACCGAGTCGAGCGCGGAGCACATCGGCTGAACCCTGGACGATATAGGCCCCGCGCTGGAAGCGCAGAATAAGGTTGGTATCAAGCAAGCCCTCGAGCAAGAAATACTGCGGGTAACTGACCGGCACCTGCCCCTGCAAAGCCAGAATGAGCTGCGGGAAAACCGTGCCCGCCAGACGGGCGTTCTGGCGCTCGAGCTGGACGTCCAGGGTGTAGGCCGGGTAGCCGAAGGTGAGTACAAAAGGCTCATTGGGGCTCAGGAGTGGAAGGTCGGCTGTGCCCTTGGCCCGAACGATGAAGTTGCTGAGGTCTCCCTCGCCCGACAGTTCGGCCTCGGCTGGGTAGGGTGCAGTGAGTTTGAGGCGTCCCTCGGCGCTGGCAGTATCGCCCACCCGTAGCACCGCGCGGGGGGTTTCGGCCCGCACGGGCCCCAGTTTGAAATTGAAGTTTTCCAGCGTCAGGTCGAAAACCTGTCCGCTGGAAGCCAGGCGCAGGGTACCGCTGCCCTCGGGGGTGAGGGGTTTGAGGTTGGGGATTACCTGCAGAACCGGGGTGAAGGAGGTGTTCTCCAGGTTCAAGCGAAGGTTACTGCCCTGCCGCCCATAAAAACCTGAGCCGCTCCAGGTACCCTTGCCCGAGAGGGCCAGCTGGTCTATGTAGAGCCGCTCCTGCTCAAAGCGCAGGGCGGCGGTACCCACCAGGGTGTCACCGCCTCCCTGGAAACGCAGGTACTCACCCACCCAGATGCCCCTGGAGGCCCAGGGGTTGCGGGTGTTGAAGGAGAAGGTGGTCTGGCCCGTCCAGTAGGCTTGCCCGGCCAGGTCGCCCGCCCAGGTGGAAAACAGCCAGTGCAAGGGGAAAGAGGCCGCCGTGGCTTCTCCACTCAGAATGCCGTTTTCCAGCTTGACTTTGGCCGTGGTGCGGTTGGAGCCCAGCACTCCATTCTCGCCCAGCGTGCCTTGATTACCGGTGCGCTCGAAGCTGAGGTCGGCCTGCAACAGTCCGTTGCTGAAAGAACCCTGGGCGCGGGTGGCCAGGGCCAGGTCGTCACCCCGGACCCGCAGACCGGGACTCCTGAGGTTGAACTCGAGCGCCCCCTGGTTGTAGTCCAGAGACCCGGTTGCGCGCCCGGTAAGGAAGGGCAGACGGCTGCTGACCTGCGGGACTTCCTCGAGGGCCAGGTCGCTGAAACCAGCGCGGGCCCGCAGTCCATCGCGGGCCAGGCGGGCTTCCACTTCCAGGCGCCCCAGGTCGCCTACCAGGTTGCCTTTAGCCGAGAGGGTTTCCTTCCCCTCGATTTCGAGTTGTAGTCGGCTGGCCAGCAGTTCCAGGGGCAAATCAACCCTCAGGTTACCCAGCCAATCCCCCTGGCCTGTATATTTCATCTGCCCCTGAAGCCAGGGCCCCCTGGCGCTCAGTACGGCCTCGAGCAGGCGCCCTTCGGCCTCGAGCTGCTGTTTATTTTCAACGTCGCGGTAAAGGGCCTCCCAGCGCCCGTCCAGGCCAATCTGTCCATTCAGCGTGCCGGTTTTCCAGGGCAACCAGGGCGTCTCGGGGTGTGCCACCCGCAAGGTGGCTTTCTGACCAGACCCCTCCACCGCTACATCCAGCCCAAAGGCGGCCAGGTTGAGCCCCCCGCTGAGCTGACCCTGCTTGAACTGAAGTTCTCCAGACCCCAGCTCGGGGGCTGCAAGGCGCACCGCATAGGTCTGTAAATCCAGGCCTGCCACCAGGCGCCCCCCCGCAAAGGGATAGACCGCCTCGAGTTCAGGCCCCTGGCCCCGCACCTCCACATTCCGCACATCGAGCTCGCCCGAAGCGCTGCGGTCCGACAGGTTGATCATCAGGCTGCTGGCCCGGCGTGTACTGGCCGGGGTTGGGCTGTTCAGGCTCTCGCGGTTGGGGGCTACCTGTAGCATGGGATAGCGCAAGCGCAGCGCCAGGCCCAGCACCTCGCCCTCCACCGTTGGAATTCCAGCCCCGGAAAGCTCGAGGTTGCCCTCACGGAAGCGCACTCCCCCCGACCAGGTCTGGGTATAGCCCACCGAACCCGCCAGATCCCCGCTCAGGCTGGCCCGCAACTGGTTTTGCTGCCAGGCCGCCTGGATGGCGCCCCGGCGGCCCAGCGCCTCCCAGTCCAGGGTGCCCGCCAGGTTATTCCAGGGGCCGTCGACACGCCCGCTCAGCTCTAGGCCGCTCAGGTTGTAGTTTTGCAATCGGGCCTCGGGCCCCTCTGGGGTCAGGGGGGCCTCCAACCCTGGGGCACGGAGGCGCAAGCGGGTCTCCTGGCCCTCGAGGTTGGCACTCTGACCGGCAATCTGGTAACGGCCCGCAATCCACTGGCCCGGATAGGCACCCCGGGCCTCGAGGTTCCCCAGCCCACGCGGCAAAGCCCCCACATACGACCAGTTGACCTGTAAAGGGTTCAGGCGCAGGCGTCCGGTAAGGGGGGCCAGTTCGGCCAGGCCGCGCAGGTCAATTTCACGGCCGTGGGCGCTGGGCTGCGCCGCGCCCCACTCCTGCCCCTGTACCTGTGGACTACCCCGCAGGGCCAGCGTCGGGGCGTCGAGGCCGAGGGGGCCCTGCAAAAAAAGCCGGGTAGCCTCGGACGCACCCTGAATGGGCAAAGGGCCTTGCAGGCTGGCCTCGAGCTGCCAGCGGGTCGGCTGGGCCCAGCCCTCGCGCAACTGCCCCCGCAAGGAGC
>CAZIXH010000486.1:0-4754 GCA_964543055.1 uncultured bacterium | reverse complement strand
GACCGGGCTCTGGGTGGCCCGTAGCTGGGCTTGGGCGGCTTCCAGCCCCAGGCGGGCCTGCAACAGCGAGGGGTGGTTCTCCAGGGGTGCAAAGAACCCCTGCGCCAGCCCCAAGTTAAGGGCCCCAGCCACCAGGAGGGCCAGCACGGCACGCAGGGCTTTTTGCCCCTGACCCCTATCCCCTAAGCCCTGTGGCCCGCTCATGGCTCCACCACCCTTTCCGGAGGTAGGGCGTCCCGGTCGGGCGCGGGTTCGGTGAGCTTGCGATAACTCTGGGTTAGCATGGTGATCTCCTCTGGGCTGAGCCGGGCATAGCGTTCACGCGAAACTTCCCTCCAGTTCTTGCGCATCTGTACCAGGAAATCTTTACCGGCCTCGGTCAGCAAAATACGCACCTTGCGCTTGTCGCTGGCGTCGAGTTGGCGGTGCACCAGACCCCGCTCCTCTAAGCCCGCCAGAAGCTGCGAGATTCCCGGCGGCGAGGCATCCATCACGAAAGCCAGCCCCGAAGGCTGGTCAATGCCCTCCGAGATGCACATCAGCGCGAAGGCTTGCATAGGAGAGACCCCCAGGCCCTCGAAGGCCCTTTGCTGGTCGAGCCGCATCTGCCACACCAGATGGGTGGACAGCTGCCACAGCTCGTCCAGTGTTTCGTCCAATGCAAACTTCATACGCATGAAATATTAGGCTGACTAACAGGTAAGGAAAGAAGGTCTCGCTACAGTTTTCACAAAAAAGGCTGAAAGCTCAAAGCCAAAAGCTGAAAGCCGAAGGCCAAAAGCTGAAGGCCAAAAGCTGAAGGCTGAAGGCCCAAAGCCAAAGACTATAAGCCACAAGCCACTGGCTACAAGCCACGAGCCACTGGCCACACGCCACCTGCCAGGTGACAAGCCTTGGACGCTCTCTGTCAGGGCATGGTAAGCTACTGCCAACATGGGGGAAAAAGTCTTTGAAGAGCGGGAGCTGATCTTAGAGTTGTTCCCTGGAACTTCCCCGGAGCTGTTGCCTCCGGGGGAAGTGCTTTATTACCGGGATAGGGAAGGGCGGGTACACATCGAAGAAAGCCCGCTCCATCTGGTTCTGGAACCCCTCGAGCGCTCCAGCAGCACCACGCCCATCACTGCGAGGCCTGCTTGCGGCATGTCTCCCGCACGGCGGCGCAGTTCTTCCGCTTTGGGGTAGGGGAAAACCAGCGGCATTTTCGCTATGTGGCCCTGTGCCGCGATACCGAAAGCTGCTCGGGGGCGTCCAGGCCGGAGCGTTTGAGAGAAATCCTGTTAAGGGGTATACTGCCCTGAGCAGGTGGAAGGTTAAAACCAGGCTCGGCAGAAGGTGCGCCGGGCCTCTTCCTTGACTCGGGAAGGCCATCTCATATAAATCTCAGAACGATGGCGCAGCATCGTTAGCGATTAGCGCAACCCGCTATGCGCCGCAGATACTCAGGTTTCAGGAGGCCGGATGGCACGCGAAGTTAAACTAACCAAATCAGGATATGAACGTCTGGTGGCCGAGCTCGAGCAAGAACGGGCCCGCTTGCAGGATGCCACCCGTATTTTGCAGGAACTTATGGAGTCCTCGGACGACTACGACGACTCCGGTCTGGAGGACGCCAAGCGCGAAAAAGCCCGCATCGAGGCCCGCATAGACTCCCTGACCGACACCCTCTCCCGCGCCGAGATTATGGAGGAGGAGGGCAACAAGGTGAGCGTGGTCAGCCTGGGGGCCATTGTGAGCCTGAAGTCCAAAGAAGGCGACCACATGGAGGTGCAGGTGGTGTCTCCGGCGGAAGCCAGCGTCCTCGAGCGCCCCATGAAAATCTCCGACGAGAGCCCCCTGGGCAAAGCCCTGCTGGGCCAGAAGGTCGGGGCCAAGGTGATGCTCGAGACCCCCAAGGGCAAAAAAGAGTTCAAGGTAGAAACCGTCCGGCACTAGCCGCCTCTGCCCCCAGAACGCCCCAGGCCAGCCGCCGAAGGCGTTTTTTGTTGCACTTCCCACTCGACAATCTTCGGCCCTGGGGCCTAGACTCTATACGCTGGATGGACTTATGCCTGAATACAGTGAACAGACCCAACAACGCCTGGCCAACCGCGAGGCTCTGGTGGAGGCCGGGTTCGAGCGCTTTCCCTACCGCTTCCCCAAAACCCACGACGCCGCCCAGATTTTAGCAGCCCATGCCGGAGCCGGGCCCCAGGAAGAGTGGCCCGACGAGACCGTGCGGGTGGCGGGCCGCCTGATGACCTTCCGGCACATGGGCAAGGCCAGCTTTGCCCACCTGCAAGACCAGAGTGGACGCATTCAGCTATACCTGGCCCGCGACCTAACCGAGCACTACGACCTGATCAAAAAGCTGGATATTGGCGACATTGTGGGCCTCGAGGGCACGGTGTTCACCACCAGAACCGGCGAGATCACGGTCAAGGTCAAAAAGTTTACCCCCCTGGTCAAGTCGCTACACCCCCTGCCCGACAAGTGGCACGGCATCCGCGATGTCGAGACCCGCTACCGCCAGCGCTACCTCGACCTGATCCAGAACCCCGAGGTGCGCGAGGTGTTTCGCATCCGCAGCCAGATGGTGCGCTACATCCGCAGCTACTTCGACCAGCAGGGCTTTCTGGAAGTGGAAGGCCCCACCCTCCAGGCCATTGCGGGGGGCACCGAGGCCAAGCCCTTCAAAACCTTTCACAACGCCCTCGACCACGAGTTCAACCTGCGGATTGCCCTCGAACTACACCTGAAGCGGCTGCTGGTAGGCGGTTTTGAAAAGGTCTTCGAGATTGGCCGCAACTACCGCAACGAAGGCATCTCGGTCAAACACAACCCCGAGTTCACCATGCTGGAAGCCTACTGGGCCTATGCCGACTACCACGACATGATGGCCCTGATCGAAGACCTGCTCTCGGGGCTGGTGCAGCACCTGTTCGGCACCACCGAGGTGCGCTACGGCGAGCATCTGATTAACTTCGCCAAGCCCTTCCGCCGCATAGACTTTACCGCTACCCTGAAAGAAAAAGCGGGCCTGGACTTCGACCCCACCGACCTCGAGCGCCTGCGGGCCTGGGCCGATGCCCATCACCCCGAACTCCGCAGCGTGCCCAGCTACAAGCTGCTGGACAAGCTGTTCGGGCACTACGTGGAGCACACCCTGATCCAGCCTACCTACGTGCTGGACGTGCCCCTGGCCATTAGCCCCCTGGTCAAACGCCACCGCGACCCCAGCAAGCCCAACCTGACCGAACGGGCCGATCTGTTTGTGGCCGGTTTCGAGATTTCGCCCATCTACTCCGAACTCAACGACGCCCTCGACCAGCGCGCCCGCTTCGAGGAGCAGGCCCAACGCCGCGAGGCCGGCGACGACGAGGAGCCCGAAATTGACGAAGACTTTTTGCTGGCCCTCGAGTACGGCATGCCCCCCGCCGCCGGGATGGGCCTGGGCATAGACCGGCTGGCCATGGTGCTTACCAACCAGGAGAGCATCCGCGATGTAATCCTGTTCCCGCTCCTCAAGCCGCGCAAAGAAGCGGAAAGACCCGACGAAAGTACAGAAGAAGATTAGATTTGAAGAGCCTCCAAACTCAGCACGAGTTTAGGCTCTGGCTTTGCAACCTGAAAATCAAAAGGCATCTCTCTGCGCTCGGTCGCAGGAGAGTCGCGTGCGGTAATGGGAGTCCGAGCCCACCGCAGTTGTTATGCTGATTGTATCAGGGTTTCAATCGCGTTCAAGCCTTGCTGAAATCATAACTAAGGCCATGCACCCCCTGGAGAGTGCGGCGCTCTGCAAATGGGTATTGGGAACTCAGGCCCACCCATAAGGATTGTTATTCAAGCTAGCGCAGCTGGTTTTAGCCTTTTTGAGCTTTCACCTGGGTGGAACTGGTAGCATAAAAGCGTGAAGCGTGAAAAAAAGCAAAAAACAAAGTGGCCTAAGGACTTTGATGTTATAGAGCCAACTAAACCCGGTAAACCGGTTTTGCCAAAACCGATCAAATTAAAACCGGGGTCAAAATCGTCTCTTGAATACGTACACGAGCAGCGTAGGTGACGTGTATGTCTTTACCCACAGGAGCGCTTATTCATACTACCTGAGCCTTCGTTGGAGAGGAACTTGTAGCTTTTGCCTTGCCGCCTGAGCAGGGTTGCAAATCTAGTAAATCGGCGAGCTGTACAATAAAGTCATGAACCGGACGTCCTCTAAAAAGTCCGAAAGAAAAGTCTACGGCCCAGACCCAACCTCGTGGGCCAGCGATTTCATGGTTCTCGAGCCTGCTAATCCCCAAAAAAGACCTGCTCCCCCGCAGATCAAACTCAAAGGTGATAAAAGTTCCCTCGAGTATGTCCAGGAGCAAAGAAAATGACCTGGTTATATTCGTTGATGGTACGCTGATTCAAATGCATACCAAAACTTTCAATCCTCACTCGAGCTTTCGCCCGAGTGCAACAAAGTGGCTGGCCGAACGGCTGCCCAAAATGGCTGTTTCAATCCTCACTCGAGCTTTCGCCCGAGTGCAACCCTGGCCCAGGTTCCTCGCCAGGCCCTCCACGTTTCAATCCTCACTCGAGCTTTCGCCCGAGTGCAACATGCGCTCGATCTCCCAGGCGTCCTCGCGCCGAACCTGGTTTCAATCCTCACTCGAGCTTTCGCCCGAGTGCAACTGTCATCACGCTTGTTCCAAGTACCACCAACCAGAGTTTCAATCCTCACTCGAGCTTTCGCCCGAGTGCAACTTTATGATCGCATGCAGCCTGTGTTGCCCATC
>CAZIXH010000485.1:0-12540 GCA_964543055.1 uncultured bacterium | reverse complement strand
CCTCAAGGCTGAGACTGCCCATACCTATGCCCTGGCCACCGCCCGGCACATCCGTATGTCGCCGCAAAAAGTGCGTCTGGTGGTAGACCTGATTCGTGGCAAGAAACTGGAGGAGGCCCGCGCCATCCTCAAGTACACCCCGCACCGCGCATCAGAGATTGTGGCCAAGGTGCTCGAGTCGGCAGCCGCCAACGGTATGAACGATGACCGAAAGAACATGATCGAAGATCAGATCTATGTCAAGGCAGCCTACGTGGACGAGGGCCCGGCCATCAAGCGGATGCTGCCAAGGGCCCGTGGAAGCGCCAACATGATCAAGAAGCGTACCAGCCACATCACCATCATCGTGGGGGAGAAAAATGGGTAACAAGATCAATCCCGTAGGCTTGCGCCTGGGTATCACCCGCGAGTTTGAGTCGCGCTGGTACGCAGGTAAGAAGACATATGCCAAGATCATTCAAGATGACCGCTTGATCCGCGGCACCATCGAGAAAGAACTGCGTCCTGCGGGCCTGGCCCGTATAGATATTGAACGTGCGGCTGACAACATTGCCATCACCGTTTATGCGGCCAAGCCCGGTGTGGTGATTGGGCGGGGCGGCGAAACCATCAAGCGCTTGCGCGAAACCTTGCAAAACAAGTTTCCCGGCAAAACCGTCGCTCTGAACGTGCAGGAAGTGGGCAACCCCAACCTGTCGGCACCTCTGGTCGCCCAGCGCGTGGCCGAACAGATCGAACGCCGTTTCGCCGTGCGCCGTAGTATCAAGCAAGCTGTGCAGCGAGTGCGCGAATCCGGGGCACAGGGGGCCAAAATTGTGGTCTCAGGTCGCATTGGCGGCGCCGAACAGGCCCGTGTGGAGTGGGCAGCCGAGGGACGGGTGCCCCTACATACCTTGCGGGCCAATATTGACTACGGTACGGCCCGTGCCGAGACCACCTACGGTTCGCTCGGCGTCAAGGCCTATGTCTTCATGGGCGAGGTGATTGGCGGTAAGAAGATCGTGCCAGGTGCGGCGCCTACGGCGCGACCAGCAGCTCCCAAGCGTGACCGCGAGGACAGTAAGCCCCGTCGCCGTTCGGCGGTACGTAAGGCCGGTGCCGGTGCCAAGGAAGGTGAGTAAAGCATGTTGATGCCCAAACGCATGAAATACCGCAAGGCCCACCGGGGTCGGATGCGGGGTACCGCCAAAGGGGGCGACTATGTGGCCTTTGGCGAGTGGGGCCTGGTAGCCATGGAGCCTACCTGGGTGACCAGCCAGCAAATCGAAGCAGCCCGTGTGGCGATGGTGCGCCACTTCCGCCGTGGGGGTAAGATTTTTATCCGTATCTTCCCTGACAAACCCTTCACCAAGAAGCCCCTGGAAGTCCGGATGGGTAAAGGAAAGGGGAACGTGGAGGGGTACGTGGCGGTGGTGAAGCCGGGTCGGGTGATGTTTGAAGTGTCCGGTGTGACCGAAGAGCAGGCCCGTGAAGCCCTTCGTCTGGCCGGACACAAACTGCCCATGCAAACTAAGGTGGTGAGACGCGATGCCTACGACGAAGCCCAGTGAGCTGCGCAAGCTGCCGGTGCCGGAGCTGCAAAAGCGAATCCAGGACACCAAGAAAGAGCTAATGGAACTGCGCTTTCAGTCCAGCATCGGGCAACTGGATAAAAACCATCGGGTAGCTGAAGCCAAACGCGAGATTGCCCGCATGATGACCGTGCTGGGCGAGAAGGCCAGGGGAGTTGAAGTGGTGAGCGAGGCCGAAGCCAAGCCTGCCCCGGCCCGGAAGCCCCGCGCCAAGAAAGCCTGAGGAAAGGAGTCTCTCATGCCCAAAAAAGTTCTAACTGGCGTGGTGGTGAGCGATAAGGCGCAGAAGACCGTTACGGTACTGGTCGAGCGCCAGATGCAACACCCGCTGTATGGCAAGGTCATCAAGCAATCCAAAAAGTACCTTGCCCACGACGAGAACGACCAGTACAAACTAGGCGATATTGTCGAGATCAGGGAAGCAACCCCGATCTCCAAAAACAAGAAATTTGTAGTGGTAGGACGCCTCGAGGAGGGTCGCATGGACCTGGTCGAGCGCTACCAACTGCGCAAGGAGCGTGGTAAAGCGTGATTCAGCAAGAAACCGTGCTGGAAGTTGCCGACAACACCGGTGCGCGCAAAATCGCCTGTATCCGGGTGATGGGCGGCCACTACCGCAAGTATGCCGGTGTGGGCGACGTGATTGTGGCTTCGGTTAAGGAAGCCATACCCAGGGGTATGGTCAAGGAAGGGGATGTGGTCAAGGCGGTGGTGGTGCGGACGGCCAAGGAAATCCGTCGTCAGGATGGCTCTTCCATTCGCTTCGATACCAATGCGGCGGTCATTATCAACCCCCAGAACGAGCCCCGTGGAACCCGCGTGTTTGGCCCGGTAGCCCGCGAGCTGCGCGAGCGTGGTTTCATGAAGATCGTTTCGCTGGCCCCCGAGGTGCTCTGACCCTATAGATGGGGTGGCGGGTTCTTGCCGTAGGCAAGTTGTTTCCGATACACGGTAGGCTCTTGGGGTCTCCCGTCCCGCGCCCAGCTTGCAGGGGTTCGAACCGATTCCTGACCCCGCAAGCTCCCTAGAAAGGATGCTTTTCAGGGCAATTTCTGGTACACTTTTCATTTGGTGTCTAGGACCTGGCAGTTTTGGCCCTGGAGCAAAATCGGAGGAATAATGTCCAAGGTACACGTCAAAAAAGGGGACACTGTAGTGGTTCTTTCTGGTAAGGAAGGATTGCGCGGTGAGACCGGCAAAGTCAAGGCCGTCATGCCCAAGGAGGGTATGGTGGTGGTAGAGGGGTTGAACCTGATAAAACGCGCGGTACGCCCCAACCCTCGCAACCCCCAGGGAGGCTTTGTCGAGAGCGAAGCACCGATCCATGCCTCGAAAGTGATGCCTATTTGTCCAAGCTGCGAAAAGCCGACTCGTATCCGCAAGAAGGTGCTGCCCGACGGTACCAAGGCACGTGTCTGCGCCAAGTGTGATGGCGTGCTGGATACCAGATAAGGGGGTTGTGAATGCCTTTAGAAGTCGCCCTCAAGAAACGCTACGCCGAAGAGATTCGTCCTGAACTGATGAAGCGCTTTGGCTACACCAACATTATGGCGGTGCCCCGCCTGGTCAAAATTGTGGTTAATCAGGGGTTGGGTGAGGCCAAGGAAGACAGCCGCATCCTGGAAAAGGCGGGCAAGGAACTGGCCGTCATCACGGGTCAGCAGCCGGCTATCACCCGCGCCAAGAAGTCCATTTCCAACTTCAAGCTGCGCCAGGGGATGCCCATCGGCCTGCGGGTCACCCTGCGGGGTGACCGGATGTGGATTTTTGCCGAGAAGCTGGTTAATATTGCCCTACCCCGTATCCGCGATTTCCGTGGGGTCAATCCAGGCGCCTTTGATGGTCGTGGCAACTACAACCTGGGCCTCCGCGAGCAAGCCATCTTCCCCGAAATCACCTTTGATATGGTGGACACGGTGCGTGGGATGGACATAGCGGTGGTCACCACGGCCAAGAACGATGAGGAAGCTAAGGCCTTGCTGGAACTTCTGGGGTTCCCGTTCCGGAAGTAGGCGTGAGCCCTTTTGCTATCTGCTCTAGAAAGGAGGTGAAACCATGGCCAAGAAATCTCAAGTCGAGAAGATGAAGCGCAAACAAAAAACCATCGCCAAGTATGCGGCCAAGCGGGCGGCCCTCAAAGCAGCGGGCGATTACGCTGCCCTGGCCGAGCTGCCTCGCGATGCCAGCCCGACCCGCCACAAGAACCGCTGCGCGGTGACAGGCCGTTCCAAGGCTTTCTTGCGTTACTTCGGCATCTCGCGTCTTCAGTTCCGCGAAATGGCCCACAAGGGTCAGTTGCCGGGTGTCAAGAAAGCCAGTTGGTAACGATGGTTTTGTAGGTCGGTGAGTTTTCACCGATACCGCAAGGCCAATCCCAAGGGTGCCCTCTGTGGATGTTCTGAACTGGCTGGTTGGCTAATTTGGCCAAGACCGGGTTCTGCAAACCTCCAGACCAAACAGAGCTGCCCAAGAAGAAGGAGATTCTGCAATGCTCAGTGATCCAATCGCCGATATGCTGACCCGGATTCGCAATGGAATCCAGGTGCACAAGGAGAGCGTAGATGTGCCTGCTTCCAAGTTCAAGCAGCAGATTGCCAGCATCCTTGTCAAGGAAGGTTTTCTTAAGGGGATGGAGCAGGTTGATGTAGATGGTAAGCCCTTCATTCGCCTGACCCTCAAATACGGCCCTCGCCGTGAGAAGGTGATCCAGCACATCCAGCGGGTGAGCCGCCCGGGCCGCCGGGTTTACGTAACCGCTGAGAATGTACCCAGCGTGCGCCGCGGCCTGGGGTTGGCGATAGTCTCGACTTCTAAAGGTCTGCTGCCTGACCGCGAAGCCCGCAAGCTGGGTGTGGGCGGCGAAGTGATTTGCGAGGTGTGGTAATCCCACCCCAATTTGAGCTGTCCTCGAGAGCAGCGTTATGGCCCCTGTTGCTCTGCCCATAGCAGTAATCGCGCTCAAATCGGGGGCGCCATCAAGGAGAAAGACAACATGTCTCGAATTGGAAAACAACCCATCACCTTGCCCAAAGGCGTGACCGTAGATGTGACTGCCGGGCTAGTTAAGGTCAAGGGTTCCAAGGGCGAACTGACCGTGCCGGTTCATACTGACCTGACCGTAAAGAACGAAAACGGTGCCATTACCGTAAGCCGCCCCTCGGATAGCCGTACGCACCGGAGCCTCCACGGTTTGACCCGCACCCTGATTGCCAACGCTGTTCATGGGGTTTCGGCAGGCTACGTGAAGGAAATGCTGATTAGTGGTACGGGTTATCGTGCAGCCATGCAAGGTAAGAACCTCGAGCTCACCGTGGGGCACAGCCATAAGGATATCGTGACCCCCCCCGCTGGCATCACCTTCGAGGTGCCCGAACCCACCAAAATCCGAGTCGTGGGTATTGATAAGCAACTGGTGGGACAGGTGGCCGCCAATGTGCGGGCGGTTCGCCCCCCCGACGCCTACCACGCCAAGGGCATTCGATATGCCGACGAGGTAATCAAGACCAAGCCTGGCAAGACTGCGGGCAAATAGACGTATCCCGCTATCCATCTTGGGTGGGAGCGGTTGTCATAGGAAGGAGAATCTGTGGCTCGTTTGTCCACTGAAGACCGCCGTAAGTTCCGGGTTCGCAACGCTGTCAAGTCCTCAGGCCGTCTGCGCCTCAGCGTTCACCGCAGCTTGCAGCACATCTACGCCCAAATCATTGACGACAGCAAAGGGGAGACCCTGGCCGCCGTCTCGAGCAAATCCCTCAAGCTTTCCGGCAACAAAACCGAGGTCGCCAGGAAAGTGGGCGCTGCCATCGCCGAGGCGGCCAAGGCCAAGGGGATTGCCCAGGTGGTTTTTGACCGGGGCGCCTTCAAATATCACGGACGCGTCAAGGCGCTGGCCGATGGTGCACGAGAAGGGGGACTGGAGTTCTGAGCCGAAGGCCAAAAGCCTGAAGCCCAAGGCTATAATCTTGGCTCTCAGCTTTTAGCCTTCCGCCTTCAGCGAGGTTACATATGCCTGAAACCGATTTTGAAGAAAAGATGATTTTTGTGCGCCGCACCTCCAAAACCTACCAGGGGGGTCGTCGCTTCCGCTTTGGGGCTTTGGTGGCGGTTGGAGACCGGCAAGGCCGGGTCGGTCTGGGCCTGGGCAAGGCCAAGGAAGTCCCGATGGCGGTGCAAAAAGCCAACAACTACGCCAAGCGCGAGATGGTCGAGGTGCCCTTGCACAACGGCACCATTCCCCACGAAATAAGCGTGACCTGGGGTTCTTCTACCATCCTGCTGCGCCCTGCGGCGCCCGGCACCGGAGTAATTGCAGGCCAGGTGCCCCGTGCCATCCTCGAGCTGGCCGGCATTACCGACATCCTGACCAAGGAGCTGGGCTCCCGCAACTCGGTCAACATCGCCTATGCCACCATGGAAGCCCTGCGCCAACTCCAGACCTGGGACGATGTCAAGCGCCTGCGCAAAGCCCCGGCCAAGCCGGAGGAGGTGGTCTGATGGCTACCGTCAAGGTTCGGCTGGTCAAAAGCCCCATCGGCTATCCCAAAGACCAGAAAGCCGCCCTCAAGGTGCTGGGCTTGACCAAAATGAACCGCGTGCGCGAGGTACAGGATAACCCCGCCATGCGCGGCCAAATTCGCAAGGTTTCCCACCTGGTGGAGGTGGTGGAATGAAACTCTCCGATATTCGTCCCAACCAGGGGGCCAATAAGCGCCCCAAGCGCGTGGGCCGGGGCCCAGGCTCGGGCAAGGGTAAAACTGCCGGGCGCGGCCACAAGGGCCAGAAATCCCGTTCGGGCGGCCTCAAAAACTCGGCCCGCTTCGAAGGTGGTCGCTCTACCTTGCTGATGCGCTTGCCCAAGCGTGGCATGAAGGGCGACTCCCACGGTGAACTCAAGCGGGTGGAATATCAGGTGGTCAACCTGGGCGCTATCGCCAAGCACTTCGCTTCCGGCGAAGTAGGCCCCGAAGCCCTGGTCAAGGCGGGCCTGGTGCGCCCAGGCTATCCCGTTAAGGTGCTCGCTCAGGGAGATGCCAGCGGTGTCAAGGTGCATGCCCACAAGTTCTCGCAAGCTGCGGTAGAAAAACTCAAGGCTGCGGGCGGCGAAGCGGTTGTGCTCGAGGGGGCCTAAGATGCTCGCGGCCTTCCGCTCCGCGCTAATCATTCCCGAGCTGCGTAAACGCATCCTGTTTACGCTTCTGGTGCTGGTGCTGTATCGGTTGGGGACCTTCATCCCCACCCCTGGGGTGGACATCAGCAAAATCCGCGACTTCCTGGGCACCCAGGCAGGTAGCGCGCTGGGTCTCATCAACCTGTTCTCCGGTGGCAACTTCGAGCAGTTCTCGATTTTTGCCCTGGGCATCATGCCCTACATCACCGCCGCCATCATCATGCAGCTTCTGGTCACGGTTATTCCGGCCCTGGAAAAGCTGCAAAAAGAAGGGGAAGAAGGCCGTCGCATCATCACCCAGTACACCCGCTATGCCGGTATTGCCCTGGGAGCGGTACAGGGTTTGTTCCTGGCCACAGCCTTTCTGGGCTCCAACAATGGGGCTTTCTTGCTGCCCGGTTGGGAACCTGGCTTCTTCTTCTACTTTGTCGTCGTAATCACCCAGGTAGCCGGCATCGCCCTTTTGCTCTGGATGGCCGAGCGGATCACCGAGTATGGCATTGGCAATGGCACCAGCATGGTGATTTTCGCCGGCATCGTGGCTTCCTGGCTGCCACAACTGGGCCGCACCTTTGGCCTGGTGCGTACTGGCGAGGTCAACCTGATTGCCCTCCTGATCTTCCTGGCCTTTATCGTGCTGGCCTTTGCGGCAATGGCGGCAGTGCAGCAAGCCGAGCGGCGCATCCCCGTGCAGTACGCCCGCAAGCAGGTAGGCCGCAAAATGTTCGGCGGGCAGGCTACCTACATCCCCATCAAACTCAACGCCGCGGGGGTCATCCCCATTATCTTCGCAGCGGCCCTACTTCAACTGCCACTTTTTATTACCGGGGTATTCCCCGAGTCGCCGGTGGCCCAGGGGGTCGCCAACTTTTTCACCCCCTCCCGTTTCCCCGGCTTGCTGATCGAGGTACTCCTGATTGTGGGGTTCACCTACGTCTATACCGCCGTGCAGTTCGACCCGCGCCGAATTTCGGAGAACCTGCGCGAATATGGGGGTTTTATCCCCGGTATTCGCCCTGGCGACCCCACCGTGAAGTTCCTGGAGCACATTGTTTCCCGCCTGACGCTGTGGGGGGCTATCTTCCTGGGCATTGTGGCAGCCTTGCCCACCATCATGCAGAACGTGACGGGCGTAACCACCCTGGCCTTTCACTTCTCGGGCATCAGTCTCTTGATTGTGGTGGGGGTTGCGCTGGATACCTTGCGCCAAATTGAGGCCCAGTTGCAGATGCGCAACTACGAGGGCTTTTTGTCCAAGGGCCGCCTGCGGGGTCGTACCCGCTAGGTTATGGCTCTTGCCCAAACAGCGATGGACGATTTTAGACATCACGAGCCCCCAGTGCCAGGAGAAAAGGGTCTGGGGCTAAAGATGCCGAAGGCTTTGCAATCAGCCATTGATTCGTAGATCATCGGCCTTACCGCACGGGGTGTTGGATCAACGCAGGCAGTAAAGAGTGGGAACCGCGATAAGGAGACTGTAGAGATATGGCAGAGGCTGTCATCTTCCTAGGCCCCCCTGGTGCGGGCAAGGGCACCCAGGCCAAGCGTCTGGCCTCCGAGATGGGGTTCAAGCAGCTTTCGACGGGCGATATTTTGCGCAGCCACGTGGCCCGTGGCACCGAGCTGGGCAAGCTGGCCAAGCCCATCATGGACGCTGGAAAACTGGTTCCCGACGAGATCATTCTGGGGCTTATTGGAGCAGAACTGGCCGCCATGTCCGACCCCAGGGTCATCTTTGATGGTTTTCCCCGCACCCTGGCCCAGGCGGAAGCCCTGGATAAGCTTTTGCAAGAGCAGCATATTCGCTTGCTGGGGGTTTTGCTGGTCACGGCCCCCGAGGATGAACTGGTGCGACGGCTCTTGGGCCGGGCGCTGGAGGAAGGCCGCTCGGACGATAACGAGGAGACCATCCGGGCCCGCATGCTCGAGTACCGGCAGAAAACCCAGCCCCTGGTGGACTACTACCAAAAAACCGGCAGCCTGAAGGAAATCAACGGGCTGGGCAAGGTGGAAGAGGTCTACCGGGCAATCCAGGAGGCCCTGGGACTCCCGACGGTGTAGGGGTTTTGGGTAGTAGAGCTTAGCGGATTTGATTATGGCCATCCACATCAAGTCGCCCTGGGAAATCGAGAAGATGACCAAAACCGGTCAGCTTCATACTGCCATCTTTGCCGAGGTGGAGCCGCATATTCGGCCTGGGGTGAGTACCCTCGAGCTCGACCAGATCATCCTGCGGGCCATTGAGCGGGTGGGGGGCAAAGCCCCACAGATCGGCTACCGAGCAGGCGGGTCGGTGCCCTATCCCAGCGCTACCTGTATGTCCATTGACGATGTGGTGGTGCATGGCTTTCCCTCCAAGCGCCCTTTGCAGGAAGGGGAACTCTTGAAGATCGATTTCCTCTTCACCCACGATGGTTACACCACCGATATGGCCCGCACCTATGCCGTGGGCAAGGTTTCGCCTGAAGCTCAGAAGCTGATGCAGGTGACCGAAGAAGCCTTCTGGTTGGGTCTGGAACTGATGCAGCCGGGCAAGCGCATAGGGGATGTGGCAGCCGCCGTGCAGGACTTTGTGGAGCGGCAAAATAGTCTGTGGTGTATCCGCGAGATGGTGGGGCACGGGGTAGGGCGCGAGCTGCACGAAGACCCCCAGGTGCCCAACTACGGCGACCCCGGCAAAGGCCCCAAGCTGCGCCCCGGTATGACCCTGGCCTTCGAGCCCATGGTTGCTTTGTACCCTGCCAAGATGGTAATATTGGCGGATGGTTGGACGGCCACGGTTGGCAAAGGCAACCTGGCGGCCCACTACGAAAACACGGTGCTGATTACCGAGTCTGGCCCTCGCCTCTTGACGGGGAGCCAGAAATCTGTGCCGGTCGGGCGTTAGCCAGGATTCACGCTAGGAGGAAATGCTTGGCCAAGGAAAAAGACACAATTCGAGCCGAAGGGGTTATCAGCGAGGCCCTGCCCAACACCACGTTCCGGGTGCAGCTTGACAATGGCCCCGAAATACTCTGCTACATCTCGGGCAAGATGCGCATGAACTACATCCGCATTCTGCCCGGAGACCGGGTGGTGGTCGAGATTACCCCCTACGATCCCAGCCGGGGCAGGATTGTCTACAGAAGGTAGCTGTAAACCAGGGATGCCCTCGACGCCTCCCAAGGAGAAACCATGAAAGTGCGTACCTCAGTCAAGAAAATGTGTGACAAGTGCAAGGTCATCAAGCGCCATGGGCGTGTGTACGTGATCTGCGAAGACCCTACCCATAAGCAGCGTCAAGGCTGATTTGGAATCTAGAAAGGAGGTGAATGAATGGCTCGTATTTCTGGTGTGGAAATCCCCCGCAACAAGCGCGTGGACATTGCCCTGACCTACGTGTATGGGGTTGGCCCGGCCCGTGCGAAAGAGGCTCTGGCGGCTACCAATGTCAATCCGGCTACCCGCGTCAAAGACCTTAGCGAGGCCGAAGTGGCGAGGTTGCGTGAGTTTGTGGAGAACACCTACAAACTCGAGGGTGAACTGCGCGCCGAGGTGGCCGGCAACATCAAGCGCCTGATGGATATCGGCTGCTACCGGGGATTGCGTCACCGCCGGGGACTGCCCGTGCGGGGTCAACGTACCCGTACCAATGCCCGCAGCCGCAAAGGTCCTCGTAAGACCGTTGCCGGTAAGAAAAAGGCCCCCCGCAAGTAGAGTGGGACTTGGGTAGTGGGTCAAACTCTTTTTGCTCCTCCCACCACCCTCTGATAAAGCTGGAACGTAGATGCTGCAATAGTGCATCGTGTACACGCCAGTTGAGACTCCTGACAGGACTCCACCCCCATTTTTGCGTGGAGCAAACGCGAGGAGAGTATGGCTGAGAAAAAAGCTGCAACCAGTCGTAAGAAAAAGGTCAAACGCCAAGTTTCGGCGGGCCGGGCGTTTATTCACGCCTCCTACAACAACACCATCGTGACCATTACCGATACCAACGGTCACCCGGTCACCTGGTCGTCGGGTGGGGTGATCGGATACAAGGGTAGCCGCAAGGGTACGCCCTATGCGGCGCAGTTGGCGGCAATGGATGCGGCCAAGAAGGCCCAAGGCTTTGGGATGAACAGTGTGGAAGTGGTGGTACGGGGCACGGGGGCAGGCCGTGAGCAAGCCATTCGGGCTTTGCAGGCCAGTGGGCTCCAGGTGCGCTCGATTGTGGACGATACCCCCTTACCGCACAACGGCTGCCGTCCCCGCAAGAAGTTCCGCAAGACGATCTGAAGGTTGGTTGCTGGGGTGAAACTTTGGTTCCCTGCTTCACCCCGCATATCCTGGGAACCCGGTCGGAAAAGCAGTAGGAACAAGTTGGCTTCCTGACCGATGGAGGAGAGAAAATGGGTCGTTATAGAGGGCCAATCGTAAAAGTGGCACGTCACCTTGGGGTGAATGTGGCCGAAACCGAAAAAGTTCAAAAGTACCTGGATCGCCGCCCCTATGCGCCGGGCCAGCACGGCCAGAAGCGCAGGGGTCGCCCCTCCGATTTTGCGGTGCGCCTGCGCGAGAAGCAAAAACTGCGCTTTATCTACGATGTGTCGGAAACGCAGTTCCGCAACCTCTTCGAAGAGGCCAGCCGCAAGAAGGGCGTGACCGGTACGGTTTTCTTGCAATTGCTCGAGAGCCGTCTGGACAATGTGGTGTTCCGTATGGGCATTGCCTCTACCCGCCGCCAGGCTCGTCAATTTGTGCGCCATGGCCACATCCTGGTCAATGGCAAGCGGGTCACGATTCCGGGCTATCGCCTGCGCCAGGGCGATGAACTCAAGGTATCGGAAAAAGCAAAGAAGATTGATTTCATTGTCCAGAACGTCGAACGCTTCAAAAACCGCAAGACCTTCCCCTGGCTCGAGTTCAACGCCGATACCATGACCGGGCGTTTCCTGCGTGTGCCCGAGCGGGAGATGCTTTCGTTGCCGGTCAACGAACAGTTGGTGATTGAGTTCTACTCGAGGTAAGCGTCGAGCGTCGAGGGCCGGACAGCACTGCTGAACCCCTGACCCTCGACACCTCCGGAGGAGGAAATTTTGGAAACTACCAAGACCAAAGCCCCCGTTTTTAACGCCCGTATTGACGGAAACTACGGCGAGTTTGTGCTCGAGCCCCTCGAGCGGGGTTTCGGCGTTACCCTGGGCAACCCCCTGCGCCGAATTTTGCTTTCCTCGATTCCTGGTACGGCTGTTACCAGTGTCTACATCGAAGACGTGCTGCATGAGTTCTCCACCATTCCAGGGGTCAAGGAAGATGCCATTCAGCTTATCCTGAACCTCAAGGAGCTGGTGGTACGGTTTGCCAACCCCGGCAGCGGCCCCAAGACCCTCACCCTGCGGGTCAGCGGCCCCAAAGTGGTGTATGCCCGCGACCTCGAGTGCCCCCCGGATGCCGAAATTGTCAACCCAGACCAGTACATCGCTACCCTCGAGGACAAGGGCAAGCTGGTCATGGAAGTTCGGGTAGACGAAGGAACCGGCTATGTGCCGGCAGAAAAACACGGCATCAAAGACCGTATCTCCTCCATTCCGGTGGATGCCCTCTATTCCCCCGTGCGCCGGGTGGCTTACCAGGTCGAGGATACCCGTCTGGGCCAGCGTACCGACCTGGACAAGCTGACCCTGCGCATCTGGACCAATGGTTCGGTCTCGCCGATGGATGTGCTGCAACAATCGGTAGCCATCCTGCGCGAGCAACTGGGTTTCTTCGATCAGTCGCCGGTGGTGCGGGTCGAGCACAAGCCCACTCCGGTAGCCGCCCCTGTCACCCCCGCAGCCACCT
>CAZIXH010000484.1:0-2588 GCA_964543055.1 uncultured bacterium | reverse complement strand
CCCGGTGAGACTGTGTGTTAGTCGACTGCCACCCCGACCCCCGTGCGCAACCCACCGCAGCACGGCGGACGCGTCACATGTGAATCAGGGACGGCCCCACCCCCAACCCACCCGCCAGCCAGCCCGCCGGGGCCGGCCGCTACAGCGGGCAGAATGTGGCCCTCGAGCTGACCGGGGCCGGCGGGCGCTACCAGGGCAGCATCACCGTATCCGGGGCCCGCTATGCCCTGAACGCGCAGGTCCAGGGCGACCGCCTGAACGGAACCTTCCAGGCCGGTGGACGAACCTACATGTTCGAACTGCGCCGCCAGGGCAATGGCTTTAACCTGCTGCTGAGCGGGCAGAACTACGCCTTGCAGCGCCAGGGGGGTGGTGCAGCCAACCCCCCTGCCAATCCACCGGCCAATGCCCCGGCCCAACCGGCAGGCTCGCCCAACTTTCAGGTTGAAGTACGCGAGGGAGCGCAGTATGCGGCGGGGGCCCGGCTGGGCTCGAGGGCCCACGGGGTGGCCTTCAGTGTGCCCCAGGGCTTTAGGGGTCAGACGGCGGGTAGCCTGACAGTGTTGGGCGATGGGCAGGGTATAGCCCTCCTTATCATTCCCGTGTACGGGGCCGAGATGGCCGACCTGGTCTCGGTGCTCTCCAGCCCACTCGAGCTCAGCGAGCAGGCCGTGCTCGAGGCCCAGGGCCAGCCAACTGTGCAGGGGAACCGGGCGACGGTGCGCTACGCTGGGCAGCTTGGCAATGTACAGGCGGTGGCGGTGGGCATGGCAACGCTCAATCAGGGCAGCGGCCTGATTGTGCAAGCCCTTACCGACAGCGCCCAGCAAGCCCGGATGAACCAGGTCATCCAGAACTTCATGGCCTCGGTGGGCTTCTTCGCCCCTACCAGCGTCAACCAGCTCCGGCAGGTTGCGGGCTATTTTGCGGGTAAACAGGTCGGTACCTTCAGCTACAGCCAGGTCTCCGGGGCCAGCAGCCAGTCTACCCTGGATCTGTGCAGCAACGGCGCCTACGCCTATCAGGGCAGCGCCGAGCGCCCCTGGCAGACCGCTTATCGCACCAGTGGGGGTTCTTTTACCCTCAACCCCGCCGACTCGGCTCCGGGAGGCAGTATGGGCATTCTGCCAGGGTCGTACTCCGCCAACCAACACCAGGGCCGCTGGCGGGTGGTGCTTTTTGGAGCCGAGTGGTTGCTGGTGCTCAAGGCCCAGGACGGGCAGCTCTACACCCGCGTACTCTCCAACCTGGACAAGCGCTTTCCCTTCTTCGACGGTAAAGAAGTCGCCAGTTTTGGGGCCAGCAACCGTTGCCGGTGAAACCCTGAACCAACACCCTTTTGCCGCAGGCACGGCTGCTACAATCGGGTGTTATGGGTCGTTTGATTCGCGGGCTGGCAGCTCAGGGCAACCTTCGGGTGCTGGCCGTTGAAACCACCGATATTGCTGAAGAAGCCCACACGCGCCACCAGCTTTCCCCCACCGCCACGGCAGCGCTGGGCCGGGCCATGAGCGGGGCATTGCTGCTCACCTTTTTGCTCTCCAAAACGCCCAGGGAGCGGGTGAGCCTCCAGTTTGTGGGCGATGGCCCCCTGGGGGGGCCGGTAGTGGAGGCCGCCCCCGATGGGTTTGTGCGGGGGTACGTCAAAAACCCCCAGGCCCACCCCCCCCTGCGGGCGGACGGCAAGCTGGATGTGGGGGCGGCCATTGGCCGGGGTGAGCTTAAGGTAGACCGGCTTCTATCCAACGAAGAACTTTACCAGTCCAGCGTGGAGCTGGTGAGTGGGGAAATTGCCGAAGACTTGGCCCGCTACCTGTGGCAGTCTGAGCAAATTCCCTCGGCGGTGATGCTGGGGGTGCGGGTACACGGGGACGGCGAGGTGCAGATTGCGGGCGGTGTGGCCATCCAGGTGCTGCCGGGCTGCCCCGAGGAGGTGATTGCCCGCCTCGAGCACAACCTGCAAGGCCGCACCAGCATTACCGATTTGCTGCTGGAGCGGGGCCTCGAGGGCGCCGTGCTGGCCCTGATGGAGGGCCTGGACTACGACCCCACCGACCTGAGCGTGGTGGGCTTCCGCGAGGGGCACATCCCGCTTTCGTTCCGCTGCCGGTGTAGCCGCGAACGGGCCCTGAATGCGCTGGTTTACTTCTCGCCCCAGGAACGCGAGGAGATGATTGAACAGGACGGTGGGGCAGAGGTGCTATGCCACTGGTGTGCCGAGCGATACCAGATTACCCCCGAGGAAATCCGCTCCCTGCCGCTAGGCGAGGGCTTTGTGGGCGAAGTGCCGAAAGCCTGAAATAAAGGGGGGCCGCAGCCCCCCCCGATTGCAGTGGTGGTTTATTTCCAGCGGTAGCGGGTGATGGTGAGGCCGCCTACTCTCAGGTCAGGGATGTCGTCTCTGATGCCATCAGGGGTGTGGTAGTAGGTCACGCTTATAAACCCATTGGGTGTTTTGACCAGGTGGGCGGCGTTGAACTCGTGGCCGGGGATCTCCAGCCACATGGGATAGATGCGTCCGTTCTGGCCCACCGGGGTGCCGGGCTCCCACTGGTGGGGGATATAGGGGACGGCAGGATAGCCGTGAG
>CAZIXH010000483.1:0-7014 GCA_964543055.1 uncultured bacterium | reverse complement strand
CGGTTCCCTCACCCCTTTACTTGCGGGAATACCCGATTGCGCCCCGCTCGCTTGGCCGCGTAGAGTTGTTCGTCGGCGGCGGCGAGAAGTTTTTCGTGATTGGAGAGAGTGGGGTCGTTGCTCACCCCGATGCTCACCGTGACCTTCAGATGGGGGTGAATGGTACTCCAGTCGTAGCTCTCCACCCGTTGCCGCACCCGTTCACAGGCTACCAGCGCACCCAGCAGGTCGGTTTGTGGAAAGACCAGGGCAAATTCTTCACCTCCGTAGCGAGCTGCAAAGTCTACACCACGGCAGTTGGACTCGAGGATCTGTCCCACCACCCTGAGGACATCGTCGCCGACCTGATGGGAAAAGTGATCATTAATCTGTTTGAAATGGTCAATATCCACCATGGCGATGCTAAGGGGGAAGTGGTAGCGTTTGGAAGCGGCAAACTCGCGTTCCAGGTTTTCCTCGAGGTAGCGGCGGTTATAGAGCCGGGTGAGGGGATCCTGACGGGCCAGTCGCTCTAGCTCCTGGGACTGCAGGCGCAGCCTGTCCAGCAGGCGCGACTTTTCGGCGTCGGCTTCCTTGAGGCTTTCAATGGCACGGGCCAGCTCGCGGTTGGCGCGGGCCAGCTCGGTGTTGCGCAAGCGTTCAATCTCGGCTTCCTGGCGGGCCTTTTCCACCTGAAACCCGGCCAGCAGGGCGGCTGTTCTCTGGGCTTGCTGTTCTTTGTGTAGCCTGCGCTCAATTTCGATGGCCTGCTGGAGGTGGTACAGGGCGAGCGCGGGTTTGTGAAGCTGTTCAAACACCTTCGAAAGCACCTGGTGGAACTCGAGCAAAGGCTTCTGGGGCCCTAGCTCCTCGGCCATTTTGAGCCCTTTTTGCAGGGCCTGGGTGGCGGCATCCGGCTGTCCCAGATGGCCCAGTGTCGAGCCTATCTGTAGCCATGTACTGAGCTCACCCAGCCGATTACCCAGCTCCTGATAGAGCATTTTGGAAGCCTGGAACAATTCCAGTGCTTTTTCCAGGTTGCCCAGGGTGGCATGGGAAAGGCCCAGGTTTTCCAGGCAGGTGGCCTGTACCTGGGGGCTGCCCAGCCGGCTGGCCATTTCCAGGGCTTGCTGGTGGTAGTCCAGGGCCTCCTGGGTGCGTCCCAGCCGTTGAAACACCACGCCCAGGTTGGAGAGCGCGTTGGCCTGGCCCTGGAGGTCGCCCAGCGCTTGCTTGATCTCCAGGCTTTCGCGGTAGAGCTGTACCGCCCCCGGATAATCGCCCATCTCGAGGTAGACCAGTCCCAGGTTGTTCAGGGTGCCCGCTTCGGTCAGGCGGTCGCCGAGCTCACGCTTAAGGGCCAGACTCCGCAAAAAGTACTTGGTGGCCTCCTGGTAGTTGCCCAGGGTGTACTGAACGATGCCCACCCCGTTCAGGGCGTGGGATTCCTGGGCTTTGTGTTCGTATTTACGGCTTTGCTCGAGGGCTTCCAGATAGTACTCAAGGGCCTTGGGAAAACTACCCTGAAAGTAGTAGAAGTTGCCCAGGGCGTTCAGGGTGTCTATCTCGCCCTTGACTTCACCGGCCCTGCGCAGGATAGCGAGGGCTTCCTCGAGACACCCCTGGGCTGCCGGCAGGTTGCCCTGGCGAAAATGAAAATCGCCCAGGTTTTTCAGGGCCAGGCCGCGCCCTGCCGGATAGACGGGGTTTTGCGACAGAATCAGCATGTCCTCCACGGTCTCTTTGGCCCGGCGCAGGTCGCTGACCCGCAGGAACTGATAAAGCTGATCCAAAAGCCCCAGTTTCTCTGAAAGGGCCTGGGTCTGGCTAAGCTGGGCCTCGAGGGCCTGGAGGGTCTGGTTCATAGCCCAACAATCTTGGGCTTTATCATACGGTTTCGAGGGGTGTCTTGTTCAAGGGCACCTTTGAGGTACAACAAGCTCAGAGAACAAAATTTTAGGGACAGCCTGCGCTGTCCCTAATTCATTTTTTGCCATGCTATTGCAACCGCAGGCTCCAGTTACCCAGAGAAACGTATTTGTCGCCGTTAGCGGAGTTATCAAAAACCCCAATGCCCATCGGAACGGTCTGACCGGCCTGGAAGACCACGTCGTTGGGCGATTCGGTGTTCAGCTTACGCCTGAGCTGCAAAGTCCAGTAGCCATCTTTCCAGATGCCCGTAGCGGCAATGCTCCCACGGTCTCCGGAGGGTCGAGTCAGGATGCGGTAGGCAACGACGTCGCCAGCTTTGAAAATGCTGTAATCCTTGATTTCAACCTTTTCGTCGTCTACCAGAAAGCCTTGAGCTGAGGGTTTCTTGGCCGGGTCTTGCATGTAAAGAGGTTTGGTTTTGTCAGTGGTTTCGTTGCGGCGATCACCACCGCCACCGGCATCGCTGGCACGTCCGGTGTCGGCATTTTGCGGTTTCATCATGACATAGCCATCATCGGCAAAGCCCAGGGGATTACTGCGGTACGATTTCCAGTGCCACAGGTCGGCTCGCTCGTTCGCACTGTTGGTACCCATGTAGCCGCCTTTTTCCGTGCTATGGCACATGCCCGCACAGCCACCTGCGGTAAAAGCCGGAATGGACGTGATAGGGAAGATGATGGAAAGCCTGTCCTCATCGCCTCCCAGGCGTTTCCAGTTGGTACCGTCAAACTGCCAGGACTCCTTGGTCAGACTGGCTTCGGCGTCGGGCCAGCGGAAGTAGAGGGCAATTTCCTGGTTGTTGTGAACCGCCTTCATCTCGAGTTCAAGCTGTTTGCCGGAAAGCCCTCCCATGCCAAATAGCGTGGTTTTGATGCCACGCAACGAGTTCCATACCCGATCTTCGGGGCCGGAGGGCAGCGTGTTGACCCGAATGGCAGTCAACTGATTCCCTTGGGCCAACACCATGAGAGTAAGCAACAAGCCTACAAATACCGACCCTAACGTCAGGTGCTTCCTATTCATTTTTCACCTCCGCTTGCGTGTTCAAAGTAATATAGATATTCGAGTTAATACAAGTAAAATTGTCCCATAAGCAGAAGTTACCTGACCTGGACTCCAAACGATGGATGCTGACGCTGCCTCTGAAGTAGAGGCTATGCCAGCCTGTGCAAAAATCTAGGATCCAAAGCAAACCTGGTTGCGGCGTTTGCGCTTGGCGTCGTAGAGATACTGGTCGGCTACCATCAGGAGTTTTTCGTGGTTGGGGGCGGCGGGTGCGTCGGATACCCCGATGCTGACCGTAACCACCAGATCGGGGTGGATGAAGCTCCAGTCGTGGGCCTCGATTCGCTGGCGCAGGCGTTCACAGGCGGCGGCGGCCTCGGCGACGGGGGTCTGGGGGAAGACGATGGCAAACTCCTCCCCGCCGTAACGGGCAATCAGCTCGACTTCCGGCAGGGTTTCCTTGAAAAGGGCGGCGGTGGTTTTGAGTACCTCGTCGCCCGCCTGGTGGGAGTAGGTGTCGTTGATAGCCTTGAAGTGGTCGAGGTCAATCAGGGCTACACTCAAGGGCCATTGCTCGGTACGGGACTGCTCGAAAAGGTGGCGAAGCTGCTGCTCGAGGTAGCGGCGGTTGTAGATCTGGGTGAGGGGGTCGGTGCGCACCATCTGCTCGAGCTGGGCCAGCAGCTGGCTTTTTTCGCGGTTGGCCTGCTCGAGGGCTTCGTTGGCCGAGACCAGTTCGACGTTGCGCAAGCGCACAATCTCGGCTTGTTGCAGGGCTTGTTCGGCCTGGAAGCGAATCAGGAGGGCCAGGGTTTTGCGCTCGAGTTGTTCGCGCAGGTTGGCAGCGGTCAGCTCGTGGTACAGCCGGTGTTGCTGGAGGGCCAGGGCAAACTGGCCCTTGTGCTGCCAGACCTCCGACAGATACAGATGCACTTCGGTATGGGCCTTGCGGTTGCCACCGGACTGGGCTACCTGCAGGGCTTCCTCGAGGGTACTCTGGGCCATCACGTAGCTACGCTTCTCCAGCCAGATGCGGCCAATCTGCACCAGCAAGTCGGCTTCGGTATGGCGGTTGTGTAACTCGCGCTCGAGTTCCAGGGCTCGTTTGTTGAGCTCGAGTGCGGTGTCGTACTGCCCCAGGGCAAAGTACGTGAGGGCCAGGTTGCCCAGTGCGCTGGCCTCGATACGGCGGTCCCGTAGCTTCTGGGCCAGTTGCAGGGCTTGCTGGCTGTACTCGAGCGAAGACTGGTAAGAGTCCAGCCGGTAGTAGGTGAAGCCCAGGTTGTTGCGAACCACCGCCTCGCGCTGCTGGTTGCCCACCCGGATGCAGATTTCCAGGCCCTTCTGGAAAAGCTCCTGGGCCCTGGAGAGCTCCCCCTGCTCCAGATAGACCGCGCCCAGGTTGCCCAGGGCGGCTCCTTCGGCATCGAGGTTGCCCAGGCTCTGGGCCAGTCCCAGGCTTTGCAGGTACAACTCGGCGGCGCCCTGGTAGTCGAACAGCGAGAAATAGGTGCCGGCCAGTCCGTTGAGGGCGGTGATTTCCTGGTTTTTATCTTGAAGGCGGTGGGCCAGCTCGAGGGCCTGGTTGTAGTGCTGGATGGCGGTGCGGTGCTCCCCCAGCATTCGCTGCACATGGCCCAGCAAGTTGAAGGTCTTGGCCTCCTGGGCCTGGTCGGGTCCCAGTGATAGGAGGGTGTTGAGGTTGGCGCGGGCCTCGAGGTAGTGTCCCAGTCGGTACTGGCTTTCCCCCAGCAGGCTCAAGACGGGTAGTCGGAGCTTGGCGAGCCCGTGCTCCTGGCACAGCTGCGCGGCCTGGGTGGCCATGTCCAGGGCCTGGGCCGGGTTAATGCGCAAGACCTCGCTACCCAGATCCACCAGGGTCAATACCCGTTCGGCAGCCGTGGGTGCTGCAGAGGAAGTGAGATGGGTGGCGGCGTGGTTCAAAATCACTCCTGGAGAAAGGCATCTAAATACTTGCGAAGAGGTCGAAGAGGCGCAACCTGGCTCGAGCCTAGGGGCAAGCGGCATTAATTCAGGTGATATCTGACACACCAAGTCGTTAAATGGGGGGGTATCTGGCGTTAACTGGGGTGTGGTTTGTAGATTTTTATGTTTGAAACGTATTTGACGAACTCAAGGACTGTGGTTGAGCGGGGCAGGTTCTAGCCGAACACGCAGCTGAATTGAACCGAAAACCGCAGTCTTGCGACCCAGGGTATGCCATCCTGCGCTCATGGCACGATGGCTCATGATGGGTTGTTTCGGTTTTTTGCTTTTTTTGGGGCTGGCGGGCTGGGCAGCCTATTCGTTCCTGATTCGTCCGGCCCAAACTTTGGTCAACAATTTTCAGCAGATTATCGCCCAGGACAAAGATATAAAGCGGCAGACTGCGTACACGCCCCCCGCCAGTGGGCTGCTGAGTCCCGATCAGGTACAGCGCTTTGTACGGGTGCAGCGAAGCGTCAAGCAACAGCTAGGGGAGCGCTACCAGCGGGTCGAGGCCCGGCTCAACCAGCTGGCCAACCAGCAAGTCGGACAGCTTACGCTGGACTACCGCACGGCGCTGGACCTGTTCCGCGAGGGGGGCTCGCTGGTGCTGGATGCCAAAGGGTTGCAGGTGCAGGCCCTGAACCGGGAGGATTTCTCGCTCGAGGAGTACGCCTGGGTGCGCTCCCAGGTCTATGCTGCGCTGGGCTATGGGGTGCCCAACCTGAACCCCCAGGAAATTCTGCGCCAGATAGGGGCCCGAGACTTCAACCCCAGGGTCGAGCTGGCCAGGCCCGAAACCCCGGCAGCCAATGTTCGGCTGGTGGAGCCGTACCGCGACGAACTGGTGAGTTACTATCCTTTTACCTGGTTCGGGTTGTAAAGCAGTGGCCTGCGCAATCGAGCCCAGAAACCGTAGAACAGAGAACTCCCTTCGCACATTAGTTGCAACCAGGATTCCTCGTCGGCTACCCCTCTTCGGAATGACAGGGCGATTCTTTATGTCATAAAAATGCCTGGATGACTTTGTGGCAAACAAACATCCAACCTTGACGGGTATTCCTACAATGTTTAAATGCCGGAACATAAACGCCCGGAAAAGGCACCGGGAGCCGCTGAGGCCCAGGTATCCCGTGGGCGTCTGGCGCTGCTGGGCGTTCCGGTTTTGCAGATCCAAACGCGCCAGCTACGCCCGGTTGAACGCAAGACGGCGGGCATTCTGGCTTACCTGACCCTGGAAGGCCCCACCCCCCGCTCCAGGCTGGCGGGCTTGCTCTGGCCCGAGTCCTCCGAGGCCACCGCCCGCAACAACCTGGCCCAGACCCTGCGGCGGCTGAAACAGGCCACGGGGGCCGAGCTGGTAAGGGGCGCGGATGTGCTGGAGTTGCAGGGGCTGGAGGTGGATGTGGCTGCCCTCGAGGTCGCCCACTTCGCAGGCCGCCATGCCGAGGTAATCCAAAGCCAGGGTCGCTTGCTCGAGGGCCACGACTACGACGACTGCCCCGACTTCGACGACTGGCTGATCATAAGGCGCGAACGTCTGGACGACTTACGCCGCGATTCGCTCACAGCCCTGGCCGACGAGCTCGAGCAGGCCGAGCAGTACCGCGAAGCCCTGAGCTACGCGGAACGGCTGGTGGAGCTAGACCCGCTTTCAGAAGCGGCTCACCGCCGGGTCATGCGGCTTTGGTATCTGAGCGGCGACCGCCCGGCAGCGCTCAAGGCCTACGACCGTTGCAAGGCCGTTTTACAGCGGGAGCTGGGCATGGCCCCCCTGGCCGAGACCCAGGCCCTGGCCGCACAGATTGCCCAGGGTTCGGCGCTTACCCATAGCAGCCGATTGCCCCGCAGCACCATGCCCCTGAGCCTGATCCGCCCGCCGTTGCTGGTGGGGCGGGAAAAGCTCTGGGCCGCCATGGAGGAAGCCTACCAGAAAGGCCAGGTGGTGTTTTGCGGGGTGAGCCGGGGGGGGGAAAGACCCGCCTGGCCACCGATTTTGCGGGTTCCAAGGGGCGGGTGGTGTTGTTTGCGTCCCGGCCTGGCGACGCAGCCGTGCCCTACTCGGGCTACTCCCGCAGCCTGCGGGAGTCTTTTCGTGCGCGGCCGTATCCG
>CAZIXH010000482.1:0-4219 GCA_964543055.1 uncultured bacterium | reverse complement strand
GCCCCAGCGCTTCCGCAATGGGGCGGATTTGCTCGGCCTCGAGGTAGCGCTTGGTGCCGGGGGCCAGGATAAAACCCAAAGCCCAGGCCCCCAGCTGCTCGGCCAGGAGGGCGTCCTCGAGGCGGGTAATGCCACAGATTTTGGCGCGGGTCATACAGGTCTCAGGTCTCAGGTCGCAGGTCTCGGGTCAAGTTTTTTCTGAGAAATGTGGTGTTCAGGGCTTTTCAGGTGTCGCTTATATCGCCACAGGCAATAGGACGATAGGCCATAGACCATAGACTATCGACTCCTAACTACACTTCCCCATCCTCCCACATCTGCCGAAAGCTCTTGGGGCTGGGCTTCAAACCCGCCCGGCCTTCTGTCCAGGCTTTGAGCACCGGTACCACGGTGTTGTCCAGGGCTTTTTCGGGCAACAGGCGCAGGGCCTTGGAGGCCAGGCGGTAGGCCCAGGGCTGGGTCATGGCCAGGGCATAGCCCTTGATGGCGGCGGCCTCGAGCCTGGGGGAGAGCCCCTCCTGCACCGCCCGGTTGCGCCAGGTGAGCAGGAGCTTGGGGATGGGAATCCGCACCGGGCAGGCCTGGAAACAGGCCCCGCACAGCGAGGAGGCGTAGGGGAGGGGCTTGGTTTCCTCGAGGCCCAAAAGCCCAGGGGAGAGGATAGCCCCGATGGGGCCGCTATACACATAGCCGTAGGCGTGGCCGCCGGTCTGGCGGTAGACCGGACAGGCGTTCAGGCAGGCCGCACAGCGCAGGCAGCGCAGGGTCTCCCAGGCTTCGGGGTCGGCCAGCACGCTGCTGCGTCCGTTGTCCACAAAGACCACATGGACTTTCTCGGGGCCGTCCGGCTCGTCCGGCTGCCTGGGGCCCTGGATCAGCGAGACAAAGGTGCCCAGCCGCTGCCCGGTGGCGGCGCGGGCGGTGAGCGAGAGGAAAACCGCCAGGTCGGTGAAGCGGGGCAGGAGGTTTTCGATGCCCACGAGCGCCACGTGGATGCGCGGGGCTGAGGTGGAGAGCCGGATGTTTCCTTCGTTTTCGATCAGGGCCAGGGTGCCGGTCTCGGCGACCACAAAATTGCCCCCCGAGATGCCCATATCGGCCTTCAGAAAGCCTTCGCGCAGGAGCTGGCGGGCCACTGCCGCGAGGTGTTCGGGGGAGGCATCGGGCGGGGTCTGAAAGCGCTCGTGGAAAAGCTGGCGGATTTGCGCCAGGTTCAAGTGAATGGCCGGGCCCACGATGTGCGAGGGGGGCTGTTGCAATAGCTGGATGATGTACTCGCCGAGGTCGGTCTCGAGCACCTCCACCCCCATCCCCTCGAGCATGGGGTTAATGGCAAGCTCCTCCGAGACCATGGTCTTGGCCTTGACCACCTTCCTGACCTGGCCTGCGCGGGCAATATCGGCCACAATGCGCCGGGCATCGTCGGCGTCCTCGGCCCAGTGCACCTGCACGCCGTTTTTCTGAAGGCTGGTCTCGGCTTCCAGCAGGTAGCTGTCCAGGTTGGAGAGCACGTGGTTCTTGACGCTTTCGGCCCAGTGCCGCCAGGTTTCGGCGTCCACCTCGGCATAGGCCTGCCGTCTTTTGCCGTCGAAGTTCAGGGTGGCCCCCGTGACCGATTCGCGCACGTGGGGCTCCTCGCGCAGCACTCGAGCGGCTTCCTGGGGGTACTGGTTGGCGGTGACTTTCATGCTAAGTATCTCCCGTCTATGTTTTGGCTACTGAGATGGTCGAAAATCATTCGGGTATTGCGCCTGGAGCATGATTTTCTAGTGCAGCCTGGATGCATCTCTAGACCTTATACGGGCGCAACTTAGCCTCTTTGTGGCTCTGAGATGGACTGCGACCTGGGACATGCGACCTGCGACTTCATTTTGTGGCCTCCCAGAGCACCGAGGCCAACGGCCTGACCGGCAGGCCCAGGCCCCGGTGCTCGATGCGCCCGCTCAGGTGGAGCATGCAGCCGCCATCGGCGCTGGTCAGGAAGTCTATCTGGCTGGTGGGGGGCAGGGTAGAGAGCTTGCGGTCGGCCATGCTCAGGGCCACTTCGGGCAACTTGACCGAGAACAACCCGCCAAAGCCGCAGCATTCCTCGGCGGCGGCCCAGTCCACAATTTCGGCGCCGGCATTGCGCAGGAGCGTGAGGGGTTCTTGTTTGATGCCCAGTTCGCGCAGGGCGTGGCAGCCGTGGTGGTAAGCGATGCGCCGGCCCTTGAGCCCCTGGCCCAGATGGCTGACCCCCAGCACCTTGACGATGAACTCCGCAAGCTCGTAGGTTTTCTGGCTCAGGGCTTCGGCCTGGGCAAACCGGCGGGGCTGCTCGCGGAACAGCTCGGGGTAGAAGGCCCGCAGCATGGTGGTGCAGGAGCCCGAGGGTAGCACCACGTAATCTGCTCCCTCGAGTACCCCCAGGGTATGCTCGGCCACCTGGCGGGCCTCGGCCCAGTAGCCGGCGTTGTAGGCAGGCTGGCCGCAGCAGGTCTGGCCCTCGGGGAACTCCACCGTGCAGCCTAAGTGGCGCAGGAGCCTTACCGCCGCCACCCCGGCCTCGGCGAAGAACTGATCGGCCAGACAGGTGATAAAGAGGGCCACTTTCATGTTGGGTGGATTATATCCAAAATGTGGGTGGCCGATGGTCAATGGCAGATGGCTTGCCGGGGAAAGCCTGGTGGTTCGGGCCAGGGTGCTGCTTGGTTGGGGTGTTGGAAATTGTTTGTACTGGGTGGTTTGACCCTATGATGAACCAGGGAGGTTGCTGTGCGACGCAAGATGATCCTGACAACCTCGAGCCAGCTCGAGGGCTATCAGATCACCGAATACCTGGATGTGGTCTTTGGCGAGGCCATTGTGGGGGCCAACATCTTCCGCGACCTGCTGGCCTCGGTGCGCGACATTGTGGGGGGCCGGAGCGGGGCCTACGAGGCTGAGCTGCGCAAAGCCCGCGAGATTGCCCTGGACGAGCTCGAGCAGGCCGCCCTGGCCCGCGGGGCCGATGCGGTGATTGGGATTGACGTGGACTACGAGACCGTTGGACAGGGCAACATGCTCATGGTGACCGCCTCGGGCACCGCAGTGAAGGCCAGCAAAAGGTACTGAGCATGGTTTTTTGTGGAGACGATTGCCGACCCATCTGTGACCATTGCCGCTACTTCAAACCGATTTACGACGAAGAAGACTCGATGGATTTTTATGGCTGGTGTGAACGGCACCAAACCGATGTAGATCGCACTCTGTTCTGCGACGATTTTCACTGCTGGCGGGTGGGGCCTACCCCAGAGGGTCCGAACGGTACGTGAAGCTCCGCCAGAGGCGCTCGAGCGGCCCCTGCCCAAAACGCGCCAGCCACCATCGGCTGAGGGCTGTCTGAAACACCACAAAGCCCACGGCAACCGCTGGAAACCACAGCGGATTCACCTGCCCATACAGCCCCAGGCCATAGCCATAGAAGACCGTGCTCATCACCAGAGACTGGAGCAGGTAGTTGCTGAGGGGCATCCGGCCTGCGTACTGTAAGTTGTGTAGCCAGCCCAGCCGGGGCCACAGCAGGCGAAAAAGGGCCATGTACACCAGGGCAAAGGCCAGCCCGCCCAGCCCGCGCAAAGGTTGAAGGTCGGGGTGGGCTGCGTTATAGAGGTTGGCCGGAATCCCGATCAGGAGCCCCACCGCCACCACCCGCCAGAGCGTGGCCGGGCCCAGGGTTTGCCAGCGGGGGGCCAGGTACATCCCGAGCAAAAACAGGCCCAGAAGCTCGACCCCCTGGATGAAGGTACCGGCCAGGGTGCCCCACAACCAGTTGAAAAGGCGCTCCGAGGTTACCGCCCAGTAGCTACCGGTGCGAAAAATTTCGCTGCTGTACAGCCCGCTCCAAACCTCGGTATTCCAGGTGAGCCAGACGATAACGAGATAAATGCCATACCCCACACCTAGAAACCCCACTGCCAGACTGGGCGGTGGGGGCTGCTTCAGGTAGCGTAAGGCGAATAGCCCCACCAGCGCGTAGGTAGCCAGAATATCGCCCTCGAACAGGAAAACCCCGTGTAAGGCCCCCAGTCCAAAAAGCCAGCCCCGCCGGAGCCGTAGCAGCGCTAGCGCATCCCTTCAGGCACCAGAAAAGCGCCGGTACTGCACGGCCAGCCCCCGCCCAAACAGGAAGCAGAACAGCTGAGACACCTTGCCACTGAAGAAACAATCCAGAACGTTCCGCCACACCGAGGCGCGGGGG
>CAZIXH010000481.1:0-2962 GCA_964543055.1 uncultured bacterium | reverse complement strand
GCTGGAGAGTGAACTGGTCACTGCCGACGGGGTGGGCATTGTCTGGGCCGTAAACCGACTCACCGGCTATAAACTCAGCGACCGGGTGCCGGGGTCGGAAATCCTGCCGGCGGCCTTCGCACGGTTTGGCGCCCGCTTGAGGGTCTATTTCCTAGGGGCCGCGCCTGGGGTGGCCGAGCGGGCCGCCCAAAACGCCAAAGCCCGTTGGGGCATACAGGTTTGTGGCGTACAGGACGGCTATTTTCAGGATGAAGCGGCGGTAGTTGCAGCCATCCACCAAGCCCGCCCCGACCTGCTGGTGGTGGGGATGGGTGAGCGCCAGGATACCTTCATTCACCGCCACAAAGCCCGGCTGGGTGCCAGGGTAGCCATCGGGGTGGGCGGCATGATTGACGTGCTGGCCGGAGAGGTCAGGCGGGCGCCGACCTGGGCACAAAAACTCAAAATTGAGTGGCTGGTGCGGATTGCCACCGACCGCAAACGTTGGGGTCGGTTTCCCAGGCTGCTTCAGTTCGTGCGTCTGGTGCTGGAGAGCCCTCGAGAGCAGTGAATAGTTCTCCCATGAGGGCCAGCGTGAACCCCTGCTCTTATCGCCCCTGCACCGGAAACCCAAACAAGCTACCGGGGGGGTCGTAGGGCCCGGCCACAAACTCGCCCATGCCCTTGGCCTGCACGGTCTGGCCTTGCCAGGTGCCGGTGCCCGCCACCGGGCCTTCCCAGTAGGCCACCCGGGTTGAGGTGGTCAGGAGTTCCTGGTCTTTTCGCAAGGGCTCCAGGCGGAGGCTCAGGCCCTCGGCTGCAACCTGCCAGGCAAGGTTGTAGGTGCGCCCACTGGGCGAGGTCCAGCTTTCCAGGGGGGTCATCTGGAGGTTCCCCAGTTCACGTATCTGCCCGCCTGGAAGCGTGGCGGTGCCGGCCAGTTGCACTACCTCTCCTCTGGCGTTCTTGACCCGGTATAGCATCAGGTCGGTACCATCGGAGAGGTGCAGCCCAAACCAGTCCCAGAGCGCCCCCAGGCCGGTCGTATTCCCCTGGGTTCCAATCTGGTCGCCCCACTGGTGATCCATCCAGGCCTCGCCGCGCACCGGCCTGCCTGCAATCACGCCCTCGAGGGCCATACGGGTAAAGGAGACATAGTACATGCGCCCGGTTTCGGCGGTTCCCGAGTACCCCGGCGGATGCACCACCGCAGGTTTGAGTGGAGTCAGGCGCACCTGGATGGGCCCTGCCGAAAGCTGGTAGCTGTTACCCACCTGCACCAGCTTCCAGTCGCCCTGCTCGAGGCGTAAGGGGGGGTAGGCCACCAGGCTGTCGCCGCGCGGACGGTCGGTGCGAAAGTCGAAGCGCTCCTCAAATAGTTTCTGGTTGGTGCGAAGGTCGGTGAGGGCAATGTGCGAGGCGTGGTAGGGGCCGGGAAAAAAGATGGCCGGGTTGATGAAGCCCACCTGCCAGTTTTGCGGGGCGTAGGCCTTGAACAAAGCCCAGTGAAAGGCCAGTCCCTCGTCGGGCAGGTAGCCCGAGACGTACCACCACTCGAGGGGCGCGTTGTTGGGCCCCCAGTTGTCGGCACTCGGAACCCGATTAGGGTCCACGGGTTGCAGGGTGGGCAGGCAGCCAGCAAGAACAACCAGCAGGGCCATCATCCATAGGCGCATGCTGCCAGTGTAAGCAAGCCTGGACTCAAAGAGCTGTAGCGCAGGGCGTAAACAGGCTCTGATCTGCTCAATTGCATTGGTTACAGCCCCCTCACCCGCCGACACCGGGTCGCCATTAGTAGTATTCCATTCGACATTACGCGTACCGGGATAGCCGGCGGTGTCGCCACCCTCTCCCGCAAGGGGAGGGTGAAAGGGAAGAACAATAAAAGCCTTGGGCGTAAACTGTTCGGTGGACTCTCATCGCCATGACTGACACCCACTGCCATCTGGACTACATGGAGCCCGCGGAAACCCAGGCCGCCATCGAGGCCTCGAGGGATTTCAAGGCGATTCTGACCATCGGCACCAACCCCGTCCGCAACCGCAAGGCCCTGGCCCTGGCCGAGGCCCACCCTCACATCTGGGCCGCAGTGGGCCTGCACCCCACCGAGGCCGGGCTGCTATCCCCGGAGCTCGAGGCCGATCTGCGCCACCTGGCCCAGCACCCCAGGGTACGCGCCATTGGCGAGACCGGGCTGGACTTCTACTGGACGCCCGAAACCCGGCAAGCCCAGTACAAAGCCCTGGACTTCCAGCACCAACTGGCCCAGACGCTGGGGCTTCCGCTCATCTTCCATGTTCGCAGCAAGGTAGAGGGCCAGGCCGAAACCGAGATGGCCGAGTGGCTCCGGCAGAATAGACCTGCGAAATTCGTGCTACACGCCTTCGGAGGCCACCCTGCCTTGCTGGAGGCAGGGCTGGTGCTGGGGGCCTACTTTGGCTTTGCCGGGCCACTAACCTACAAGAAGAACACCGCCTTGCGCGAGGCCGCCCGAGAGATTCCCCTGAACCGTCTGCTTATTGAGACCGACGCCCCTTTCCTGCCCCCAGAGCCGCATCGCGGCCGGCGCAACCACCCGGCCCTGGCCCGCCTTACCCTGGCCAAACTGGCCGAGGTTCGTGGCCTGGAGGCCCAGGCAATGGAAAGCATTACCGACCAGAATGCCCAGGCTTGTTTTGGGTTCTAGCCCGAAGATGTCCGAAGCATCTGGAATGGGCGGTAAACTGAAACCATGCAGTGCCAGACCTTTACGCTTCGGTTGGAGAATGCCAAAGACCTCGAGAAGCTCAACCGGTTTTTGGCCCAGGTCATGCCCATCCAGGTATCGAGCAGCCTGGTTTCGGGCGATGCACCCTTCTGGAGCGTGCTGGTGTTCTACGAGGGCGATGCCAGGGCAGCCGCCCATCCAGAGCCCACCCCGCTACCTAAACCTGCCGAAGCCCCCAGCAGCCCGGCCTTTGAAGCGCTCCGCAAATGGCGCAGT
>CAZIXH010000480.1:0-2843 GCA_964543055.1 uncultured bacterium | reverse complement strand
GCCAGCGCGGCCCCGGCCCGGCCTCGGGTAACGGTGCCGCCCAACCCCTTTGTGCCCCTGATCATCGAAACCACGCCGCCTGCCGTGGCCCAGCCCACCCAGCCGGCCCCGGCCCTTGTCAGCCGTCCAACCCCCACCCCTCCGGTGGTCTCGCAACCCATCCCGAGCCAGACGGCCCGGGTGCAGGTGCGCCAGCCCACCACCCCGTTGCCGCGTCCGAGCCTGCCGGGCACCCGGCCCACGCCAGGGGTCACTACCCCTCCCACCACCACGGCAACCACGCCCCCCGCACCTTCTGGTCAGGCACGCCTGGCTCAGGGGACTTCCCGTACCAGCCTGCCCGGCGCGGTTAGCCTGGGCTCGGGTTCGCTGCCCATCCGGCTGGCGCCTCTGGACCGAGAACTGACCGCCACCACGAGCGAAACCCCCAAGGAAGCAGCAGCCCTGGATGTGCAGCCTGCTACGGCCACTGCCCCCGGCAGCGGGAACCTGGACTTCGCGCGGGCTGAGATTGACGCCCGGCTGACCCAGGTGCTCGAGCCCCGCAGCAGTCTGGCCAGAGGCCAGGAAGCGGTGCAGGAGAGCAACCTGGCCCGCTTTGTGCGCGAGCAAAATCTGAAGCTCTCCGGCGTGGTACTGGGCCCCACCAGCGTAGCCATTTTCCAGAGCAAGGATGGGTTTACGGTGCTGCCGGTAGGCCGCACCCTTCCCGGTAGCGATGTGCTGCTCAGAAGCCTGAGCGCCAAAGAAGCCCTCTTGGTACAAGGTTCGGAAACCCTGAACCTGACGATGGATAACCCCTAGGCGGTGAATATGAAGCGTTTTCTTGCCCTTTTGGTGGTGTTGAGTCTGGCGCTGGCCCAGGGTACTTTGCCCCGGGATGCGCGCTTTGACCAGCCCGTAAGCAACATCGGCACCAACCTCCCTTTACCCACCCTGCTTGATGCTCTGGCCCGCAGCGTGGGGCTCTCCCCCATCCTGCGCGACGTGCCGAATGTCAGTGTCACAGCCGACATCGACAAAAAGCCTTTTCGTCAGGTCTGGGATCTGCTAATCAACACCTATGGGGATGGGCGCATCACCTACGCCCTGCTCGATAACAACGTGATCGTGGTCGGGCCCAAGGAAGTGGTAGACCGGGCCCGTGGACAGACTGCCCAGCCCCCTACCCAGCCAAGCGAGCCAGTGGCCCGCGAGTTCTACCAGGTACGCTCGGGTGACCCGGCTGCGCTGGCTAATTTTGTCCAGCAAGAGGTTCCGGGTGTCACCGTGCGGGCGGTGCCGGGGCAGAACGTTCTATCCATCAGTGGCCCCGCCCGTCAGGTCAACGATGCCCTCAACTTTTTGCAGCGCATTGATGTGCCCAGGGCCACCATAGCCGCGGTGCCGGTGGTGCAAAAGTCCTTCGCACTCTCGCACGCACGCGCCACCGAGCTGGCCGATGTGCTGGGCAAGGCCATCGCCGCCCAGTCCCAGGGCCCTGCAACCCAGCCCCAGGGGCAGGCCCAGGCGGCCACCCCAGCCGCACCACAGGTCACCGTTGTGGCCGAGCCTCGCACCAATACCATTATCGTCACTGGCTCGGCCGAGCAAATCGCCCTGGCCGAGCGCCTGATCCCCACCCTTGACCGCCCGGTGCAGCAGGTACAACTGCAGATTCGCGTTCAGGCCGTGTCGGGAGAGGTGATTCGCAACCTGGGCATTAAATGGGAGACCGTCTCGGGCGGTAACCTGATTGCCAGCTTCCTTTCCACGGGCCTCAACCTGATTTTTGATGCCACCCGCAGCCTGGCCTCGCTCAACATCCGGGCGGTGCTGGACGCCCTCGAGAAGCAGCAGCTTTCCCGCCGCTTGAGCGATGCCAACGTGCTGGTAGAAGACAACTACGGGGCCGATACCTCCGACCTGCGGGCTACTGGGGCCCGTGGGGCAGAAATTAAGGTGGGTGGGCGCTTGCTCATCCCCATCACGCTGGGTGACCAGGTTACGGTGCGCGAGTTCGACTATGGCTTGCTGGTACGCGTTCGCCCGCAAATTTCGGCAGATGGCAACATCCTGCTCGAGGTCTTCACCCAGACCGGCGGCGACCCCGCCGACGGCCCGGCGGGCAGTATCCGCATTCCCCAACAGACCACCCTCTCCAAGCTCCGCATCCGCGACGGCCAGACCGTAGTGCTGGGTGGTCTGATTCAGAAAGTGACCGACACCTCCGAAACCAAAATCCCCCTGCTGGGCGACATCCCCCTGCTGGGCGAGCTTTTCAAGCAGCGCACCTCCTCCATCAAGGACGATGAGCTGATCGTGATCATCACCGGCAACATCGTCAAGGACGCCGCCCAACGCTGAATATCTCTTCACCGCTAAAGCCGGGCATTGTCCCGGCTTTTTGCATTTCTCGATCCCGCAGGGGCCGGTACTGGTCTCTCGAGCTATTACTAACTCTGCGCGTGAGCGGCGCTAAATGCGCCCCTCACTTGCCGCGCCAGGGGGCGCGTTCGAGGGACTTGTATATCGCTTTTGGGTCACTTCTGAGCAGATTTGGTATATCAAGCCTCCATGAAACGCCCTTCACAGACCTGGCCGCCCATCTGACACAGTTCTCTTCAAAATCTCTATCTGCAAACCGCGCCATTGACTATTGACCATAGACCCTGGACGCTCTTATTTTGGACATCACCCCCAGTTATGCTAGATTCTGTTCATGCGTTTTTTGACTGCTGGAGAATCCCACGGGCCGCAGCTAACCGGCATCGTGGAGGGCTTGCCCAGCCAGCTCCCCCTGACGGTAGAAGACAACTACGGGGCCGATACCTCCGACCTGCGGGCTACTGGGGCCCGTGGGG
>CAZIXH010000479.1:0-3875 GCA_964543055.1 uncultured bacterium | reverse complement strand
CTCGCCGGGGCGCAGCAACTCCGAGGGTTTCATGTTGAGTTTCTTCAGTACGGACTCGAGTTCAGCCCTGCCGGGTTTTTCCTTCATGTAGAGGTAGACTTCGGGCTCGAGGCCCCTGGACTTGAGGTACTCGAGGGCTCCTTTGGAGGATCCGCAGGAAGTGTGGTGCCAGATGGTGATTTTGGACATGGCCTCTATCATAGCCAGGAAATGTCAGAAAAAAGCGGGTGCTGGGCAAAGATGTGATATGGGGGCATCGCCGCTCCACAGACGTTCCTGCTGTTCGCTTGGTGAGATGAAAAAGAGGAAAGAGGCTTCCCTGCTAAGGGACAAACCCGTTCACCAGGAGGTACCAGTGTTGTGTAGGATGCTAAGAGAGTTCTCGTGAGAACCGCATCGAGTCTTACAGCTCGTCTTCCAGCAGCGCATCCCAGGTCTGCTGACGACGGATAACTTCCCAGTCTTGGCCGGTCCAGAGCAACTCGGCAGGGCGCGGGGTGTCGAGGTAGTTGCTGCTCATGCTGCTGGCGTAGGCCCCGCCTAGCAGGATGGCCAGCAAATCGCCCTCCCTGGGTTCGGGCAGGGTGACATCCCGCGCCAGCACATCCCCCGACTCGCAGGCGGGGCCTGCCAGGTCGTAGGTTTCCTTGAGAGGGTTTTTGTAGAGCGGCTCCACGGGGTGAATGGCGCCATAGAGCATGGGCCGGATCAGCTGGCTCATGCCCGCGTCAATGAGCAGATAGTTGCGCCGGGTGCGCTTGACACCCCAGCAGCGCGTGACCAGCACCCCGGCTTCCGCGACCAGGTAGCGGCCTGGCTCCAGCCATAGCTCGGCGCTATGTTTGCGGGCCAGCGCGGCAGCCTGTACCCCTAACGCCCCCAGGTCGAGGCCCAGCCCAAAACCACCCCCCAGGTTCATCACCTGAAAGGGGCCGTGGGTGCGGTAGAGCTCGTCCATCACCGCGTAGCCTGCCTGGTAGTCCTCAGGGTGCCCCAGGGCCGACCCCAGGTGAATGTGCAGGCCCAGCACTTCCAGGTGGCTCCGGCGGGCTAGCTCGAGGGCGGCCCCCACCTCTTCGGGCAGGATGCCGAACTTGCTTTCGCCGCGTCCGGTGGCCAGATGGTCGTGGGTGGCGATGGGCAGATCGGGGTTGACCCGCAGGAGAACCCGGGCCTTCGGCAGCATCTTTATGGCCCGTCTCAGGTCGGCCAGGGAGTCGAGGCCCAGAATCGGGATGCCAATCCGGTTGAGCTCCAGGAGCATGGTCGGGGTCTTCACGGGCCCATTCAGCAACACCTCGTTGCGCTGGAAACCGGCCTTGTAGGCCCGGTAGACCTCGCCCAGGCTTACGGCCTCCACAAAAACCCCCCGCTCGAGCAGCCGCCGCAGCAGGCCCAGGCGGGGGTTGGCCTTCATGGCATAGAAAATCTCGGCGCTTGGAAAGGCTTTTTGCAGATGCTCCAGCCGTTCCAGAATGACTTGCAGATCGTAGGCATAAAAAGGGGTGGGGAAGAGGCGGGCCGCTTCCTTGAGGGCTTCTCTAAACTCAGGTCGCAGGGCGGTGTAGGATTGGGACATGCTCATTGGTGTGACCCCTCAATCGCGCAGCACGGAAGGTCTTTTTCGTACCAGAATCTGGGGCTTGCTCGAGCCCTACATACGGGCGCTGGAAAGCCAGGGTGCGAGCATTGTAATCCTTCCCCCCCAGGCTAGCGATAGGCTGCCCACCCTGCTGCACAAACTCGATGGGGTCTTGCTGCCGGGTGGGGTAGATGTAGACCCGGCTCACTTTGGCGAGGAGCCCATTCCGGAGATGGGCGAGGTGAGCTTAGAGCGCGATGCCCTCGAGCTGTTTGTGGCCCGCTACACCGCCCAGCACGGCATCCCCACCCTGGGGGTTTGCCGGGGGGTACAGGTGATGAACGTGGCCCTGGGGGGTAGCCTCTACCAGGACCTGCCCGCCCAGGGTTTCCGTACCGTGCAGCACTACCAGAAAGCCGAGCCGCCGGTGCTGGGCCACAGCGTCGAACAGACCTCAAACAGCCCCCTGAACAAGCTCTTTGAGCCCCGTTTTCGGGTGAACTCGTACCATCACCAGGCCCTCAAAGACCTGGCCCCAGGGCTCTGTTCAGTCGCCACCGCGCCCGACGGCATCGTGGAAGCGGTGGTGCTGGAGGGCCACCCCTTCTACCTGGGGGTACAGTGGCACCCCGAGCTGCTCCCGGAGCAGTGGGGTATTTTCCGTGCGCTGGTGGAGGCTGCCGCCAAACAACCGGTCGGCTAGACAGCATCACAACAATGCAGGTGATACCAAATTAAGGTATATACTGCTGTATGCCATCAAGACGGATCGAGTTGGTCGAGCACCATAGCTTGTCGGAGTTGGAGGCTGGTTATCGAGGGAGTGGTGACGCGATAGAGCGCAGCCATTGGCACATCGTGTGGCTGTATCACCAGTATCGAAATGCCGACGTGGTGGCGGATATGGTGGCGTATACCTCCGGCTGGGTAAGAACGGTGGTGAAACGCTACAACCAGCTCGGGGAAGAAGGGTTGAAGGACATGCGCCACGACAACCCTGGCAACAGCCGGGTGTTGAGTGAGGCCCAAGAGGCTGAGTTACAACGAGCATTGGGTAGCGAAGCCGAGGGTCTGGGGCTGTGGACAGGGCCGAAAGTAGCGGCATGGATCAGCAAGAAGGCTAAGCGTAAGGTGTCCAAGGTGACGGGATGGCAATACCTGAATCGTTTGGGTTATAGCCTGCAAACACCCCGCCCCCATCATCAAGAGGGGGCCAGTCCCGAGCAGCGACAACATTTCAAAAAAAGTTCCGCCGAGTCTTAGCCCGATTGCGTCGTAAATACCCCAACAAAACCATCGAGGTCTGGGCTGAGGACGAGGGGCGTGTCGGGTTGAAGCCCATCACCCGCAAAGTTTGGGCTAAGCGAGGTCAGCGTCCCATCGCGGTCCAGAAGCGGGGCTACGAGTGGCTTCACGTCTACGGTTTCGTCCAACCTAGCACTGGCCGCAGTGAGTTCTGGGTGATGTCCCATGTGGACACCCCTACTATGAGCGCCGTCCTCGAGGCGTTTGCCACTACAGTCAACCCGCTCGGCGACAGGATCATCGTGCTACTGCTCGACAATGCTGGCTGGCACACCTCCAACGATCTGGTGATACCTCAAGGCATCCGCCTTCACCACATTCTTCCTTACACACCTGAACTCTCTCCTGCCGAACCCCTAATCCCACTTCTTCACGAAGCTATTGCCAATATCCCTCTCCCCACTCTGCCCGATGTTCAAAAACGCCTCATTAAGCGCTGCATTCACCTGCAAAAACAAACCCAAACTGTCAAAGATGCCTGCGGCTTCAAGTGGGCCTCCTAAGCATCAGTCTTTAGGTTAATTCGGTATGAGGTCTCCCAGGGGGTAAGAGTCTAGGGTCAAGGGCCACACAAGCACACTGTTTTTTGCTTCTGGCCTTCGACTGTTTGCCGAATTTGTTTCGCCCGACATTGGCTGGGGAGTATGCTCTAGCTGATGAGCCTGGAACAATATTCCTCTGCGGTGCTGGCCCTGCTGCAAACCGTCCTCGAGCAGGAGGCTTCTGCCCTGCGCACGGCTGCGACCTGGATTGCCGATGCGGTGGCGGAAGACCGCCTGATTTATACCTTTGGTACCGGACACTCCCATGTGCTGGCCTCGGAGATGTTCCACCGGGCCGGTGGGCTGGCTTCGGTGAGCTTGATGATCGAGCCGGGCGCTACTTTTCAGGTAGGGGCGCTGGCCGGAACCCTGTTGGAGCGGACGGTGGGCTATGGTTCGATCATTGCGGAGCGCTATCCCATCGAGCCAGGGGATGTGCTGATTGC
>CAZIXH010000478.1:0-3153 GCA_964543055.1 uncultured bacterium | reverse complement strand
CTCCTGGGGGTGGGGGCCCGTCTCCTGACCATCGGGGCGGTGGAGCTGGCCCGGGCCTTCGGGGTTCCCGAGCTCATCATTGGTCTGACCATCGTGGCCCTGGGCACCAGCCTCCCGGAAGTAGCCGCCTCCATCATGGCGGCCCTGCGCCGCGAGCCGGACATCGCGCTGGGCAACATCGTGGGCTCCAACGTCTTCAACATCCTGGGCATCCTGGGCATTACCGCCCTGGTACAGCCCATTGGCCTGCCCTGGGAGAGCATCCAGCGCGACATGTGGGTGATGCTTGGGGCCAGCGTGCTCCTGTGGCCTTTTCTGGTCACCGGGTTCCGGCTGGGCCGAAGGGAGGGGGGCGTTTTTCTGGGGTTGTACGTGATCTATGTGGCCCTGCTCATCCGAACGGCTACCTAATGCGCCGCTGGCTGGTGAATGCGGGCCAGCAGGGCGATGGCTCGCTCGAGAGCCAGGCGCATGTCCCTGCCGGTTTTGGCGGCCTCCTCGGCCTCGATTAGAATTTCCAGGGCCTGAACCACGGCCTCCCCGGTCATTTTTTTGGCGAGCAGCAGGGTCTGTTTGGCCGCGTAGGGGTGCATGCCCAGGGCGCTGGCTGCCATCCCCTCGCCCATCATAGGGTCGTCCTGTAACAGCGCCCAGGCTCGAGCCACCCGCACGTACTGCCAGGAGAGTGCCCCCAGAATCCGCAGGGGGTCTTCACCCCGCTCGAGGAGTTCGCGGGCATACTTGAAGGCCTGGGTGGGCTTGCCCTCGGTGCTTGAGCGCACCAGATCAAAGCCAGAAATGGGGGTATCCAGGGCCGCCAGGGCCTGTACTTTCTCGAGGGTAATCGGGGGAGACACCAGGCAGAGTTTCTTGAGCTCCTGGTCGAGGGCTTCCAGCCCCATCGCGGGGTTTTCGGCGCTGCCCTTGCCCCCCACCAAACCCGCCAAATACGACGCAATGGCCCCCGGCAGCTTCAGGTCGTAGTGGCGGGCACGGTTGATGACCCAGTTGGTCATTTCCTTGGCGCCAGGGGTGGGGTGGTCGCGCTTCTGGGCCTTGTCGGCATACCACTTACTGCGAGCCGCTGTAGGGCGCGGGTCGAGCAGCAATACCACCGCATCCGATGGCAGGCTTTCCAGTACTTCCTTGAGGGGTTTCCACTCGGCCTCGGTCAGGTCGCGCAAATCTACCAGGGCTCCGCTGGGGCCAAAGAGCCCCCCACTGGCTTCCTGGGCCACCAGGGCAGGCCCGGGGGGCATCAGACGGGGGGCCAGACCCTGCAAGTGGGCCTCTTGCAGCAGGGCTTCTCGAGCCAGAAAGCTGTCGCCGGTAAAAACCTGGATCATGCCAGGGGCAGGATACCAAAGGGGGGACGCAGGGGTTAGGGGTCAGGGAATACGTGCGCCCGCGATAGAAATATCATGCTGCTCAACGGAAGTGCGAATTCTGGGGTTTGCAGCGGCGCGGCCTCGTGAATCACCCTTTCTCTACCCATTACGTTTCTATCGTGGAGATACTTAGAAAACGTCCAGCTCACTTGGTTCCATAGATTCTATCGCCTGCATCGCCCAGACCCGGCACGATGTAGCCGTGGTCGTTGAGGTGGCTGTCCACAGCCGCTACCACAATTTCTACATCGGGGTGTGCTTCCTGCACCCGCCGGATACCCTCTGGGGCGGCGATGATGCTCATCAGTTTGATATGGTGGGCGCCCTTGGCTTTCAGGATCGAGAGGGCATGTACAGCGCTGCCCGCGGTGGCCAGCATGGGGTCGGTGAGGAAGACCCTGCGCTCGGCAATGTCGGCAGGCAGTTTGCAGTAATACTCCACCGGGTTGAGGGTCTCTGGGTCGCGGTAAAGCCCAATGTGGCCCACTTTGGCAGCAGGCACCAGCTTTAGGATGCCATCTACCATAATCAGTCCGGCCCGCAAAATGGCTACTACTGCCAGTTTTTTACCCGAAAGCATGTGGGCGGTCATGGTGGTGAGGGGGGTCTCGATGGTAACGGGGTCGAGCTCGAGGTCGCGCATGGCCTCGTAGGCCATGAGCATGGTGACTTCCTCCATCAGCTCACGAAACTCTTTGTTGCCGGTGTGTTTATCCCGAATGATGGCCAGCTTGTGCTGAACCAGGGGGTGGTCTACCACGGTTAGTTTCATGTTGGCTGAATCGTAACACCCGGTTGCAAGGGAGAGCAAATGCCCACGCCGAGACATGCTTGCGCATGGGCATGGGTTAGCCAGAGGCGAGGCATTGAGCCTTCGGCTCCAGGCTTTTGGCCTTATCAAGCCAAGTCCGGACAACAGTTCTGGTAGAAACGCAGAGCCTTGGGCATCTTGTCGGCTACAGCGGCCTCGAAGCCCGTGGGTTCTTTGGTGCGGAACCAGTGCATGTCGTGCAGGTAGGTGAGGGGCACCCAGAAGCGCAAGCGACGCCAGAGCGCATGGGGCTCGAGGTAGCCGCGCACAATGCTTTGCAAGGCGGCCAGGGCTTTATCCTCGCCTAGCAGAACCAGCGTGCCGGTGGTCAGGATGGCCAGGTCGCGGGCGGGGTCATCGGGCTGGGCACGCACCCAGTCCACCACCAGCGCTTCAGGCACCCCCTGGGCCTCCGGATTCTTCAAGAGGATGTTGCCGGCGTGGGGGTCGCGGTGGCAGAAAGCCTGGGGGGTTCCGGCGACTTCCTCTACATGTTGCCGCAGCCAAGCCACCAGCTGCTGGGCCTCAGGGAGGTCGTGCAGGGTGTCGCCAAACTGGTTGAGGCGGTCGTGCAGGCGGGATCGGCTCACCACACCGGGTTCCTGGATGGCGTGCAAACGCACGAAGAATCGGGCTAGCTCCTCCAGGGCAGCCGGGTTAAAGCGTTCGGGGGTGAAGTTGGCCCCAGGATAACGTTTGGTGACCAGAATGCCGTGCTGGTTGAGCGTGTAAACCTCTACCACCCACTCGCCCAGCCCCGCTTTGGTCATGTTGAGGGCTTCCAGACGGGCCGCATAGATGCCGCCGGGTTCGGTGGTTTGGGGCGGGTAGATCTTGAAGACCAGCCCATCGCCTGCAAAGGTACGGGCTTCCGTACCACCCTTGAGCGGCGAGAGGGGCATCTGGTAGCGGGCCTCGAGGGCCGGTAAAATCTCCACCTTGCACAGCATACCC
>CAZIXH010000477.1:0-3823 GCA_964543055.1 uncultured bacterium | reverse complement strand
CCTGTTGGCGAGCAAGACAACAACGTGCTGTCCAACCACAGCAGCGGACGCGTGCCACACCCCACGGCATCCGGCCCCTAATGTCGACCGCCGTAGACCGCGAGTTGATGGCTCTCGCCCGCGCCACGGGCCGCGTCAAGTTGACCGTAAGCAGCGAGCCCCAACTCAGCCGCTAGGTCTGGAAGGGTCGCGTAGCTCCCCCCGTCTGGGGAGCTTTTTTACCCCAGGTAACCCGGGGACAGGGGTTGGTGGTTAGAAAAACCATCCCTTCTGCCCCCGCCCCTCGAGCATCCCCATGCCGTTCTCTTCGCTCAAAGGAGAAAAAGCCTTTCAGCGCATCCGCGCAGGGCGAGCGGGGCGTGGGAGATACCTGACGGTGCGCTGGTTCCCCTTGCGCCCTACCGCCCACAATCCGGTGCGGGTGGGCATTGTGGTATCCAACAAGGTTTCCAAAAAGGCCACTGTGCGAAACAAGATTCGCCGCCGCCTGCGCGAAATTTTACACAAAATGCACCTTCCCCCCTGCGAGATGGTGGTGGTGGCCCAGCCCGAAGCAGCGAGTGCGTCCTACTGGGACTTGCTCAAGGACTTAACCCATGCCCTGAAAAAGAGCGGGCTGGTACAATGACACGGGTTGGTTTGCCCTATTGTGGGAACCTGGAGCGTTGGTCTGCGATGTTGAATCAATTGCTGATGGGCAGCGTACGGTTCTACCGGCGCTATATTTCACCTTTGAAACCCCCCACCTGCCGCTTTTATCCCACCTGCAGCCATTATGCACTGGAGGCCCTGGAGCGCCACGGGCCTTTTTGGGGTCTGTACCTGAGCACCAAGCGCATTCTGAAGTGCCACCCCCTGCACCCCGGCGGTCTGGATTACGTACCCCAAGAACGCCCCAGGGTCCGCTGGAACCCCCTGGACTCGCTGAAATAAAAGGAGCTACTGGATGAAACGCTGGTTCTGGACAAGTTTGGCTTTGTTTGCCCTCACCCCCGCCTTTGCGCTCACGCCCGAGTGGCGCGATGTGGACGTCAACAAAGATGGCAAGCCCGAAAAGGTGGCCGTCACCAACCTAGCCGACATCGCCTTCAACGAGCAGGGGCAGATTGTGGGTTGGTACATCAAAATGACCCGTGCCACCGACTTTAAGGGCAACTACGACCGCGCCCCCAACCTGGTTCGAGCGGGCCAGACCTTGCCCGGAACCCTCTCCGATTTCTCCCCTACCAGCCAAGAGTTCAGCCGCCAGGAGCCCAACAATCCCGACGCCGACTTTATCGCCCGCTTCAGCGACGGCGAAACTACCCTTGCCTACACCGTGCATCCGCGCTTCCTGACCATAGACCTGGACATTCAAAGCCCCACCCCCCGCAAGCTTGTCTGGACGGGCATTGGTGGTACCGACAACCCCATTACCAAGTGGCTGGGCCAGGGCAACAACCAACCCCTCAACGCAGGCCAGGGGCCGGCGGTGTATGTAGGCTGGCAGACCCAGAAAGGTGCGGGCTTTGCCATGTTCCTGAAGCCCCAAAACCCCACCCCCATCAACCTGACCCAGCTCAATGGAGCAGGCATTGCCGAGGTACAGGTTCCGGCGGGGGGCCTGAAGCTGAAGGTGTACGGTGGGGCCAACGAGCTGGTGCGCCTCAGTGTAGAGGGTTTCTATCAGCTACCGGGGGTGTTCCAGCCCAACATCTGGGGCCAGATTTCGTTGGGGCTGTTGTGGCTGCTCGAGGAAGCCCACAAGCTGGCCGGGGGAAGCTGGGTGCTGGCCATCGTGCTCATAACCATCCTGATCCGGCTACTGATGTGGCCCTTGATGCACCAGCAGTTCAAGAGCATGGCTGAAATGCAAAAAATTCAGCCCCTGATGAAGAAAATTCAGGAAAAATACAAAGACAACAAGGAGAAGCAGCAAGAGGAGATGATGAAGCTCTACCAGGAGCACAAAATCAACCCCCTGGGCGGCTGCTTTCCCTTGCTCTTGCAAATGCCCATTCTGTTCCTGATGTACAAAATCATGGTGGGCTACGAGTTTGGGCAAGGGTTTTTGTGGATCAGAGACCTTGCGTTGCCCGACCCCCTGTATATCCTGCCCATTTTGTACATCTTCGTGCTGCTGGCCTCCACCTGGCTCTCGGCAGCTGGTAACAAAGATGCCCTGCGGCAGGGTATTTTGATTAACCTGGTGTTTGCTTTCATTCTGTTCAGTTTTCCCGCTGGCGTAACCATCTACTGGTTGCTCTCAACGTTGATTAGCGTGGGGCAGCAATGGTTTATCAACAAACAACTGGGCCTGCCCATGTACCCGGCCAAAAGCTAGCCGTCCCATAAGCCAGGTACCTTAAGAAAAACCTTCACCCTAGCCCCTGGCCCCTTGCCGGGTGGGGGGTGCTTTTTGCCCCTGCCTGGTAAGCTATAATCGGACGATTACCTATGGATGACAAAAAGCGAGGACTTGATGATCTGTTATCCGACCTGGGGATTGGGGAGAACGAAACCGCCCCGGAGGTCGTGCTGAAGGAGGAAGAGGCAGCCCCCATCGTGACCCCGGCTACCCCGGCGCAAGACCCCAAGACCGCCCTCGAGCACTTCATGGTGGGGCTCCTGCTACGCCTCGACCCGGCCTACTCGGTGGACATTGTGCAGGAGGGCGAACTTTTTCGGGTAGAGATTCTGGGGGGCGACTCCGGGCGGGTGATTGGGCGTGAGGGCAAAACCCTGCAAAGCCTCGAGTTCATCGCCAATGTGGCCATGGCCAAGCAGTTTGGCTCGGCCTACCGGGTGGTGCTGGATGCTGCCGGCTATCGGCGTCGGAATGAGGAACGCATCCGCCGCATGGCCTCCGATGCGGTGTTGCAGGTGGAGGTGAGCGGCCAGCCTATCGAGCTGCCGCCCATGCGCCCCAGCGAACGGCGCCTGATTCACGTGATGCTCAAACAGCATCCCAAAGTGACCACCACCTCGGTAGGTGAGGGGGAAGAGCGGCATGTGATTGTCATGCCTCGCAATGGAAGCCAGCCCCCGGTTTCCGAAGAGGATGACGCAACCGAGTAAAAGCTATCTGGAACTTCTGCGGGAGTTCCAGCGGCGGCTCGAGGCCGCCAGAAAACCCGCTGCCGAGTCGCGCTGGATTGTGGGCCACGCTGCGAGCCTGAACGACAAACAGTTGGCAGCCCGGCTAATGCAGGCGGTTCCGCCGGATGTAGAAGAGGCCGCCTGGGCCATGCTGAATTTGCGGCTGACAGGTTACCCTCTGCAACTGCTACTGGGCGAGACCGAGTTTTATGGCCTGAAGCTCAAAGTGGAGCGCGGGGTCTTGATCCCCCGGCCCGAGACCGAAGGGCTGGTGGAACAGGCCCTGGGCTACGTTCAGGTTGAGGCAGAAACCCGCGTACTGGACATCGGTACGGGCAGCGGGGCCATTGCCCTGGCCGTAAAGGCACTGCGGCCCCAAGCCAGGGTATGGGCCACCGACGTCAATCCCAGGGCCCTCGAGCTAGCCCGGCGGAATGCCCTGGAACTGGGGCTCGAGGTCACCTTCCTGGAGGCCCCCTTTACTGCCGACCTGAGCGAGCTGGATCTGATTGTCTCCAACCCACCCTACCTGCCCGAGAGCTACCGCGAGGAGGCCCCACCCGAACTGGCCTACGAAGACCCCTCTGCCCTTTATGCTGGCCTCGAGGGGCTCGACGTAGCCCGCGAACTACTACCCCATGCCTGGAAGGCCCTCAAACCCGGCGGCTGGCTGTGGCTGGAGCTGGCCCCCGAGAACGTCTATACCCTGCTGGCGGAAGCCACCGCACAGGGCTGGCGCCAGGCC
>CAZIXH010000476.1:0-2577 GCA_964543055.1 uncultured bacterium | reverse complement strand
GAGCGTGGTGGCGAGGACTCTCCTGTCAGACCAGGGACTACACAGCCTGGTGGCCCAGGAGGAGCGGGGCTGATTCCCCGCCCTGGCCCGGAGGCGGGAGCTGGAGCCCCGGCAGAAGCGGCCGTTCCGGGTGGGGTTGCGGCCCTTTGGGCGGCTGGAAGTACGGGTGAATGGCCGGCCTGTGCCCATCCCGGCAGTCAGCAAAACGGGCGAGCTGCTGGTGTTTTGGCTGGTCAACGGCAGGGAGGCCAGCCTCGAGCTGCTGCTGGATCGGCTGGGCGACCCCCGCAACAAAAACCCCCGCAAAGCCCTGTGGGAGGTTATCGAAAAACTACGCCAGGCCCTGGGCTGGCAGGAGAGCGTACAGAGCCACGGCGGGGTGTACACCCTGGACCCCCAGGCCGAGTGGAAGTGCGACCTGGAGCCGGGCAACCTCCCGGCCCACCGGGGCTTCGAGCGTTCGCAGAGCTTTATGCAGGGCTACTACAGCGAGTGGGTGGAGGAATGGCGGCAGCAGTGGTTGGTGGTCTAGATATGAGTTTACTAGACTCATATTTTCTGACCAAAAAAACATGAGCGCTAAAAATGGACGACGGCTGGATGGGGGTTCGCTATAGTTATCGACAACACAAAGCACCCGTATGTCCAGCCCTCAAGAACTCAACCACCACCAGACCAAAGCCTTTCGGCTGCTCAGGCTGCTGGAGCTTTTACAGCAAAAGCCCTGGCGGCCTGTCGAACTCCGGGCCGAGCTGGGGCTGGGCGAGCGAGCGATATTCGACTACCTGAACGAGGCCAAGGCCCTGGCCGAGCAGTGGGGCCTGCGCTTCATCCACGACCCCCTGCGCAGCACCTATGCCATCGAGGTCGAGGAACGGCTCAGCCTCACCGAGACGGTGGTGGCCTTTACCGCCCTGCGGATGCTGGCCCACCACTCACCGGGCAGCAACCAAGCCTACCAGGAGGCGCTTCGCAAGCTGTCCAAGCACCTGCCCGAGCCCCTCAAGGCCCTGGCCCTCAAGAGCACCGAAGCCCTGAACAAGCGTCCCCCCAGCCTGAGCGGGGCCAATCTCGAGACCCTCACCCAGGGCTGGCTCCATCGCCGGGCGGTGGCTTTCGAGTACCGCATTCCCAGTAGCCGAACCATCAAGGTGGAACTCGAGACCTACTTTATCGAGGTCTCGCGGGCCAACATGGCCGTGTACATCATCGGCAGGGACCGCCTGTATGGCCGGGGCATCCACTACCTGGAGAACCTCCGAACCTACAAGCTCGAGCGCATCCAGCGCCCGCGCCTGCTGGACGATACCTACGTCATCCCCGACGACTTCGACCCTACCGGCTACCTCTCGACGGCCTGGGGCATTGTGGGGGGGGATAACCCTCTGCGGGTGTTGCTGCGCTTTTCGCCGGAGGCCAGCGAGCGCCTGCGCGAAGGGGGCTACCCCAACTTGCAAATTCTGGAGCAGCTCGAGGGTGGTTACACTCTCGCTCAAATTACCGTAGGCACCAATACCGCTGGATTCCCCCTCGAGCTGCTACCCTGGATACAAAGCTGGGGGCCAAGGGTGGAGGTGCTCGAACCAGAGCGTTTGAGGAGAAAGTGGCTCGAGGAGGCCAGAGCATTGCTGCTTTTGTATGAACCAGAGAAAGGGGGTAACCCGCCCGCTAGCGAGCAGTATTGGGCACACACGCCGCGTAAGGACGACCCCATGCAGCGATGGCAACCCTTGAAAGAACACCTCGTTGCTGTCGCGAATTTAGCCCGAGATTTTGCTGGACACTTTGGATTACCCGACGCTGCAAATCTGGCCTTTTGGGCGGGCCTTCTGCACGACCTGGGAAAGTATAGCCAAGAGTTCCAGGACTACCTAAAAGCGGCCTATAAAGCAGAACGTTTTAGAGCTGCACCGCCTAAGGGCAAAGTGGATCACTCAAGTGCAGGTGCGGTGCTGGGCCGCCAACTGTACCTCGTGGACGGCGATGAATTGCTACCCAGGAACGGTCTTGGAAGCGAAATTGCTTGGTCTGTTGCAGCACATCATGCAGGTCTGGCAGACAGAGTTTCGCTTGAAGACCGCTTACAGGAGAAGCAGCATTTACCCGCAATCGTCCAAGCCCACGAACGAGCGCAGACCGAACTTGCCGAACACTTCGAGGGCGATGGCCCTGAATTAGCTCAGCTCGAGCCGTTTTCTCGCGAGTTCTTTATCCGAATGCTGCTGAGTGCGCTGGTAGATGCTGACCGCCTCGATACCGAGCGCTTCTGGTCGCCCGAGCGGTTTGCCCAACGTCAGGCCCCCAAAGATTCCCTGGAGACCCTTTTGGGCAAGGTGAAAACTGCTCAGGAATCCATCAAGAAAACAGATACGGTGGTCAACCAAGCTCGATGGGAGATATACCAGGCTGCGCTTGAGGCGGCGCATCAGGAGCCGGGCTTCTTCCGCTGGACGGTTCCAACGGGTGGCGGCAAAACCCGAACGAGTTTAGCCTTCGCGCCCGAGCACGCAGTCAAGCACGGTAAGCGGCGCGTGGTCTACGCCATCCCCTTCACCAGCATCATTGATCAGAGCGCCG
>CAZIXH010000475.1:0-3280 GCA_964543055.1 uncultured bacterium | reverse complement strand
ACACCGGCTGGAGTCAAAGGCTTTTGGTAGCACCCGCCGCTACTATGTGTTCAACCCCCAGGAACCGGCCCAGGCCACCCTGTATGTGCACGACGGAGTGGCCTACTACCGCACCGCCAGGCTGGCCGAGGTGGCCCAGGGGCTTTGTGAGCTGGGGGAAATCCGGCCGGTACGAATTGTGTTTATCGAACCCGAGGACCGCCGCCGCGAATACTGGTTCAGCCCTACCTACGAGCAGCACGTGCTGAACGAGATTATCCCGGCTGTGGAGTCGCACTACGGCTCCACCCCGGAGAGGGGCCTGATGGGCGCCAGCCTGGGGGGGCTGGTCTCGAGCTGGCTGGCGCTACGCCACCCAAAAGTGTTTCAGAAGGTCGCCACCCAGTCGGCCTGCCTGACCGCCTCGCCCGCAGGGGGCGATTCCTACAACGACCCCGAGTGGCTTACCGAGCAGTATCTGGACGCTCAAACCCTGCCGCTGCGGTTTTATTGCGAGACCGGCCAGATTGAGTGGCTGCTGGCCCCCAACCGCCGCTTTGCCGCCATGCTGGCCGACAAGGGCTACCCGCACGCTTACCTCGAGCGCCCCTCCGGCCACAACTGGATGACCTGGCGGCAGGGGCTGGCCCCGGCCCTGTTGTACCTGTTCGGAAACTAAAACCAGATGATAGGCTTTAGGTTATGGAGTTTGGTTCGGCTTTTGTAGCCATTCTAATCATTGTGGCCCTCGAGGCCGTTTTATCGGTCGACAACGCCATGGTGCTGGCCGTTATGGTGCGGCCCCTGCCGGAACACCTGCGCTCGAGGGCCCTGCTATATGGCATTATTGGCGCTTACGTGCTGCGCGGGCTGGCTTTGCTGTTTGCCACCATCATCATCCAGATCTGGTGGATTCAGCTCCTGGGGGGGCTTTACCTGGTGTATCTGGCGGTTAATCACATTTTTCGCCGGCAAAGCCACAGCGAGGCCGATCCGGCCAGCGTACAACAAGCCGCTGCTGCCAGTTTCTGGCGCATCGTGATCATGATCAACGTGGTGGACCTGGCCTTTGCGGTGGACTCGGTGCTGGTGGTGATTGCCTTCAGCCGGGATTTCTGGGTGATCTTTACCGGGGTGGCCATCGGGATTCTCTTGATCCGGCTGGCCGCCGGTATCATGGTGGGCATCATCGAGCGGTATCCACGGCTCGAGACGGTGGCCTATGCGGTGGTGGGCTGGGCCGGGCTCAAACTGATGCTCGAGGGCTGGGGCCACGGCAGCGAGTTCTGGCTGCACCGCCCTGAGCTGGCGCTTCATCTGCCCCAGGCTTTCTTCCTCAGCGTGACGCTGGCCATTCTGGTGCTGGGAACCCTCTGGGCCTTTCGCCGCTCTTCGCAATCCTGAGCCATGCCCAAAGACTGGGACGCCCACTACCGCAGCCAGCCCCCGCTAACCCGCCCCACGTTTGTGGTGGCGGCCTACGCCCACCGCCTGCCAGTGGGGCCCGTTCTGGATCTGGCCGGCGGCGCTGGCCGAAATGCCCTTTTCCTGGCCCAACGCGGGCACCCAGTAATCCTGCTGGAGCAAAGTCGGGTCGCCCTCGAGTTCGTCCGAGCCGAGGCCACCCGGCAAAACCTGGAGGTCTGGGCGCTCGAGGCCGACCTGGAAGCCCCCGACTCCAGCCTGCCCCCTGGCCCCTTCGCGGGCATTATCAAGTCGTACTTTTTGCACCGTCCCCTGCTTGAACTGCTGGCCGAGCGGCTGATACCTGGAGGTTTGGTACTCGTTGAAAGTTTTACCGTGCTCGAGGGCGCTCGCCGGGGCGACCCGGCCCTACATTATTGGAAGTTAGGCGAACTGCTGCAACCGCCTCCCGGACTGAATCTGCGTGCCTGGGCCGAGGGGTGGATGGAGGGGCATCACCGCACCTGGGCGGTCTGGGAGAAGCCAGCCTGAAGCCCTCCCTCCGAAAATCGTAGTCTCATGCGCTTTTCATCCAGCAAAGCGTGCTACTCTACGGGCTGGTTGGGGAGTAGCCACCCTGTTTGGGGTTGATTAATCGTCAGTACGAAGCATTGGCTTCCGGTTAGTCTGGGCGCATTGCCTTGGTGAGACCACCACGACACGAGCATGCCGTGGTGGTTTTGTGTTGTTCACCTAGCCACGGCTCTGAGGTGCCCATGGAACAACTTGGACAAGCGCTGATCGTTATCGGAATCCTGATTGTGCTGGAGGCGGTACTTTCCGCCGACAACGCCATGGTGCTGGGGGTAATGGTAAAGCAACTACCCCCACCCTGGCGGCAAAAGGCTCTTTTTTACGGTATCGCCGGTGCCTACATTCTGCGCGGCCTGGCCCTGGTTTTTGCGGTGTATCTGATTCAGTTCTGGTGGATTCAGGCTTTGGGGGCCGTTTACCTGCTCTACATCGCTATCCGGCACTTCAGCAAACCGAAGCCCAAAGAGGAAGCTCGCCCAGACGCCTTGCAAACGCTCAAGACCGTAACCCCACGCCAGTTCTGGACCATTGTGGCCCAGATCGAGCTGGCCGACCTGGCCTTTGCGGTGGACTCGGTACTGGTGGCGGTGGCCCTTTCGGACAACATCTGGATTATTTTCACCGGCGTATTTATCGGCATCCTGGCCCTGCGCTTTGTGGCGGTACTGTTTGTGGGTTTGCTGGAAAAATACCCCCGCTTCGAGACGGTGGCCTTTGCGGTGGTGGGCTTTGCCGGGGTCAAGCTGGCCATTGGGGGCTGGGACAAGTTCGCCAAGGAAGTCCTGAGCCGCCCCGAGTGGGTCACGGGCATAGACAAAACCCAGTTCTCGCTCTTTATTCTGGCCGTGCTGGTACTGGGTACCATCTGGGCCATGAGCCAGAAACCCAAAGCCAAAGCGCTGGAAAGCAAGCCCTCTGAGGCGTGAGCCTGGGGCGTTTTTTTCTCTCCTCGCACCTCTCTAAATCTGGTAAGGTTGTGCCGATGACTGTTGTGCTGGCAATTGTGGCCTACCTGATCGGCTCCCTGCCCCTGGGGTACTGGGCCATCCGCCGCCTGACCGGGCAGGACCCGCGCCTGGCCTCGGCCTATAACCTGGGCCTCGAGAATACCCTCAAGCTCCTGGGCACCGGCCCGGCCCTGCTGGCCTGGGGCCTGGATTTCTTCAAGGGGCTTCTGGCGGTATGGATGGGGGGGCAGTTTGGCTTGTCCTGGGCGGTCGTTTTTGCGTTGCTGGTTTACCTGGGGCACCTCTACCCTCCTCGGTTTCTGGCCGAGGGAGCGCTGTTGCGCGGGCGGGGTGCC
>CAZIXH010000474.1:0-6837 GCA_964543055.1 uncultured bacterium | reverse complement strand
CACTACGACCTGGTTATTGTCAATGGAGAAAATGCCCACCACGGTAAGGGTTTGTCCAAGCCTGCTTATAGAAAACTGCGGGAGGCTGGGGCCGATTTGATTACCCTGGGCAACCACGCCTGGGATCACAAAGACGTGTTTGAGCTCATCCAGACCGAGCCCATCATCCGCGCCCTAAACTACCCGCCCGGCACCCCTGGTCAAGGGCACTGGGTACTGGAAGTGGGGGGAGAGCAACTGCTGGTGATGCAGGTGATGGGGCAGGTAGACATGGGCCTGAACCTGTACGACCCTTTTCGCACCACCGAGGCCTTGCTGGCCGAGGTGCCGCACGATTATGCCCTGCTCGAGGTACACGCCGAGGCTACCAGCGAGAAATACGCCCTGGGGCATTACCTGGGTGGCAAGGTATCGGCCCTGCTGGGTACGCACACCCATGTCCAGACCGCTGATGCGGGCTTTTTGGCCAACGGAACCGCCATTCAGTGTGATGTGGGCATGACCGGCCCCATTCACTCGATTATTGGCGGCGAGATCGAGAGCTTTCTAGGGCGCTTCATCACCCAGCGGCCCACCCCCTTCAAGGCGGCTTCGGGCAGGGCCATGTTCTGTGCTACAGAACTTGTGCTGGAGGGCGGTAAGTGTGTGCAAATCCGGCCTATGCGGTGGGACGAGCCGGAGTAAGAGCAGTTTTTACAAGCCCGGTGTGGCTTGGCTATGTAGGGCGGGCCACGTGACAAATGACGTTCACTACAAGCGGCTGTCAGAATCAATCAGGGTCGGCGGGGTATGGTCGGGATCATAAGTTGAAAAGACTCCTCCAATGGCCCCGGTAAACGGCTTTTGAGGTTTGGACCATCAGTCGTGTTTGAGCTTCTTGAGCTGAAATGTAGCGCTTACTACATAAAGCCTGAAGTTTCAGCTTATTGTATCTTCATGCATTTACTGGTTCAGTGGTCAGACCAATAAGAGGGGTTGACTCTTTTATGATGCGCCCTGCCCGAATTCCCGAGAAGCTGGCCAAAGACCTCGAGCAACTGCTCCAGGACGGCGTATGGCGGCCCGGCGACCAACTGCCGGGGGAGCGTGACCTGGCCAGCCGCTTTGGTGTGAGCCGTTCCTCGGTGCGGGAGGCCCTGCGAATTCTGGAGCTCCACGGCTGGGTAGATATTCGCCAGGGAGACGGAACGCGGGTGGCTCACCCCTCGGAGAGTTTTGGCCGACGCCTGCGCTCGAGGCTGCACGAAGAAGATTTCATCGCCGAGCTGTTTGAAGTGCGGCGAATTCTGGAGCCGGCAGCGGCTGCACTGGCAGCAGAGCGGAGTGACACCCAGGGAATACTGCTTCTGGAGGATTTGCTCAACCAGCAGCAATCGGCAACCGCCGACCTGTACCGGTTTGTAGAACTGGATCTGGACTTCCACAAGACCCTGGCCGAGATGAGCCAGAACGCCGTATTGAGCGAGATTGTGGTCTTATTGGCGGCGGAGCTGCGCCAGACCCGCATGACCGCCACGGCCAAGCGCTTCCGCCCACAATCCACCCTCACCGAGCACCGCAAGATCCTCGAGGCCATTCGGGCTTCCGACCCCGAGGCAGCCCGTAAAGCCATGCTGGCACACCTGAGTAACGTTGAACGCTCGGCAAAAACCAAGGAGGGAGGACGATGAAACAGTGGTGGGCAGCCGTTGTTCTTTGGAGCCTGGGGGGTCTGGGGCTGGCCCAGACCGTCACGGTGGGGTTGGACGCCGATCCACCCAACCTTGACCCCCTGCTTTCTTCGGCACTGGTAGATCGGCAGGTGCACAACCAGATTTACGACAAACTGGTAGACCTGGACGAAAACCTGCGTATCGTGCCCATGCTGGCCACAAGCTGGCGGGTGGAGGAAAACGGAACGGTATATGTCTTTACCCTGCGCCAGGGGGTCAAGTTCCACGATGGCACCGACTTTAACGCCGAGGCAGTCAAGTTCAACCTTGACCGCTACCGCAGCGCACCGGGTTCGCGCCGCTCGGGTGAGCTTTCGCTCATCACCAACGTGCAGGTAGTCAACCCCACCACCGTGCGGGTCACCCTGAAGGAGCCTTTTGCGCCCTTTCTGGCCATTCTTTCCGACCGTTCGGGCATGATGGTCAGCCCGACCGCAGCTCAAAGACTGGGGGCCGAGTTTGGCAACAACCCGGTCGGCACCGGCCCCTTCAAGTTTGTGGAGCGTCGCCGGCAAGACCGTATTGTGCTGGCCCGCAACGAAAACTACTGGCAGCGGGGCTTCCCCCGCATCGAACAACTGGTCTATCGCCCCTTCCCCGATGATGATGTGCGGGTGGCCAACCTGCTTTCGGGCGCTGTGAACATCATCACCCCCGTAGCTGCCAAAGACCTGGCGGCCATCCGCAACAACCCCAACCTGACCGTCAACAACTTCCCCGGTATCGGCTACCAGGGTATCTGGCTCAACCATACCAAAGGCCCCTTCACCAACAAGGCCCTACGGCAGGCGTTTGCCGCGACCATTGACCGCGATGTGGTAGACCGGGTGGTATTCCTGGGTACGGCCCTCCCCTCCAACGGGCCCTTCCCACCCGGCACGCTGGCTTACGACAAAGGCATTGCAGTCCCTAAGCGCGACCTGGCTTTGGCCCGGCAGAAACTGGCCGAAGGGGGTCGTCCGCAAGGGTTTAGCTTCACCCTGACCATCGCCCCTGGCCCGGTACTGGCCCAACTGGCCCAGGTCTACCAGGCCATGGCTGCCGAAGCGGGCATTCAGGTTCGCATCGAACAGGTAGAGTTTGGCACCCTGCTCGACCGGGCGGCCAAGCTGGAGCTCGAGGCCGTGGCGGTGGGCTGGAGTGGTCGCCCCGACCCCGACGGCAACATCTACGACTTTGTGCGCTGTAAAGCCGCCAACAACTACTCCGGCTACTGCAATGCTCGAGTGGACAACCTGCTGAACCGGGCCCGCACCGTGCGCTTGCCGGAAGCCCGCCGCGACCTGTACAGCCAGATCACCAAAATCATCCAGGAAGACCTGCCCTACATCTACGTCTACCACCCCCAGACCACCATCGGCCTGAGCCGCCGCCTGAGCGGAATTCCGGTCATACCCGACGGCATCCTGCGTTTCCGCGGTGTGAGCCTGGGCGCTCAGTAGGAGTCAAGCGCGGTGTTCCTCTTCGTCCTGCGGCGCCTGGTTGGCGGGTTGCCCACCCTGCTACTGGTCACGGTGATGGTGTTTGCCCTGACCCGGGTTCTGCCGGGTGACCCTGCACGGCTGCTGCTGGGCGAGGAGGCCACGCCGGAGCTGGTGGCCCAGATACGAGAAGAGCTGGGGCTCAACCGGCCCATCCTGGTGCAGTACGCCGACTGGCTGTGGGGCCTGGTGCAGGGCGATTTGGGGCGTTCGATTCGGGGCAACGAACAAGTGGCCCCGATCATCTGGCAAAAACTGCCCACCACCCTCGAGCTCAGCTTTTTCTCGTTGCTGGTGGCCATCCTGATTGGCATTCCGGCGGGGGTGCTGGCCGCCTTGCGAAGAAACACCGCTGCCGATGCCAGCGTGACCGTGCTGGCCCTGTCGGGCATCTCGATTCCTAACTTTTTCCTGGGTATCCTGCTGATCTACCTGTTCAGCATCCGGCTGGCCTGGATTCCCCCTTCGGGCTACGTTGAACCCTGGGTAGACCTGCAAAAGAACCTGCTGCTGATGTTGATGCCCGCCATCACCCTGGGTACGGCGTTGGCCGGTGCGATTGCCCGTTTCACCCGTAACAGCATGCTGGAGGTGCTTTCGCAGGATTATGTACGCACCGCAAGAGCCAAGGGTCTGGAAGGCCGGGTGGTGGTTTACAAGCACGCCCTGCGTAACGCGGCCATTCCCGTCGTGACCGTGATCGGACTGCAACTGGGTGGCCTGCTGGGCGGGGCTGTGGTCACCGAGCAGGTCTTTTCGATTCCCGGCTTCGGGCGCTTGCTGGTGGACTCGGTTTTCAACCGCGACTTTCCGGTCTTGCAGGCAGTGGTGCTGATTTCGGCCCTGGCGGTGTTTCTGATTAACGTGCTGACCGACCTGCTGTACGCGGCCATTGACCCGCGCATCCGCTATCACTGAGATGAACAACCGCACCCTCCGAGCCTTTCTTGCCAACCGCCTGGCTATTGCCGGGGTGGTCATCTTGCTGCTGCTGGTGCTGGGGGCTACCTTTGCGCCCATCCTGGTGCCCTATAGCCCCACCGCCACCGACTTCAGCGCCTTGCAACAGGGGCCCTCGGCCAAGCACTGGTTTGGCACCGACCAGCTAGGGCGGGACATCCTCTCGAGGGTTTTCTATGGGGCTCGAGTCTCGCTGGCGGCGGGCCTGGTCTCGGTGTTGATTGCGCTGGTGCTGGGGGGCCTGATTGGCCTGGTGGCAGGCTTTTACGGCGGGTGGATAGACGACGTGCTGATGCGTCTGACCGATGCCATGCTGGCCTTTCCCTTTCTGGTGCTGGCCATTGCCCTGGCCGCCGTTTTGGGTCCAAGTCTGCAAAACACCATGCTGGCCATTGGGGTGGTCACGACGCCGGTATTCGCCCGCCTCATCCGGGGGCAGGTGCTGGCCGAGCGCCCCCGCGACTACGTGCAGGCGGCGGTGGCCCTGGGTGGGGGCGATGGTCGCATCATCGCGCGGCACCTGTTGCCCAACATCCTGGGGCCGCTGATTGTGCAGGTGAGTTTGAGCACCGCCACGGCGGTTCTGGCCGAGGCTACGCTGTCCTTTTTGGGGCTGGGGGTACAGCCGCCCACCCCTTCGTGGGGCTCGATGCTCAACGATGCTCGAGGCTACCTCAGCCAGGCACCCCACATGGCCCTGTTCCCCGGTCTGGCCATTTTCCTGGCGGTGCTGGCCTTCAACCTGATTGGGGACGGTCTGCGCGATGCCTTCGACCCGCGCATGAAGAAGTAGGTGGTGCGGCCCAGACCACGCCTGGGGGTATATCCCTCACGAAGCCCGTACTGTGGCATTGGCCTGGGCCAAGTCCGGTCTTTTGTAATCGGTGCGCTTTTGCTCGAGGCATTCGCCCCGCTTTTGAGGCGGCATAACAAACTCGGCTTGCGATCTAAGTACCTCCCGCCTATGTTTTGGCTACTCTGATGTTCGAAAATCACTCGGGTATTGCGCCCGGAGCATGATTTTCTGGCGTAGTCCGGATTCATCTCTAAACCTTATATGGGCGCAACTTAGAAAGGTCTTTCGTGATGAACCTCAACCAATATCCCTACCCCTCCCGGCGCAATGTGGTGGCCGGCAAGCGGGGCGCGGTGGCGACCAGCCAGCCCCAGGCCGCCCTGGCCGGTATGGAGATGCTCTTGGCCGGGGGCAACGCAGTGGATGCTGCGGTGGCGATGGCCATTGCCCTGACGGTGCTCGAGCCCACCTCCAACGGCATCGGCTCCGATGCCTTTGCCCTGGTCCACGACGGCCAGAAGCTCCACGGCCTGAACGCCAACGGCATGAGTCCGGCAGGTCTGGACCTGGCCACTTTTGCCAGCAGTGGGCAGGTACCCACCCGGGGCTGGCTGCCGGTTACGGTGCCCGGCGCACCTTCGGCCTGGCGGGTATTGCACGAAAAGTTTGGCCGGCTGCCCTTCGAGCAGCTCTTCGCCCCGGCCATTCGCTATGCCGAAGAGGGCTTTGCCGTCACGCCCGAAACCGGGCGTACCTGGCCCCGCATCGAAGCAGTGTACGGCCCCCTGAACGACCCCTGTTTCCAGCCGTTTAAGGAAGTGTTCATGCCGGGGGGTAAAGCCCCCCGACCCGGCGACATCTGGCACAGCCCGCGCCATGCCGAAACCCTGCGGGAGATTGCCCGCACCGGCGCCGAGAGTTTTTACCGGGGCAAGCTGGCCGCCCAGATGGCCGATTTTGCGGCGGCTACGGGCGGCTACATTACCCGGGCCGACCTGGCTGCTTACCGTTCGGAGTGGGTGGAGCCCCTCTCGGTGCGCTACCGGGGGCTGGAAGTCCACGAGATACCCCCTGCCGGGCAGGGCATTGCTGCCCTGATGGCCCTAAAAATCCTGGAGGGCTTTGAGCTGGGGCGGTATCCAAGGGACTCGGTAGAGGGCTTTCACCTCCAGATTGAGGCTATGAAGCTGGCTTTTGCCGATGCGCAGAAGTACGTAGCCGACCCGCGCTTTATGCCTGTTTCACCTGCCGAGTTGCTTTCCGCAGACTACCTGGCCCAGCGCCGCAGGCTAATAGGCGAGCGGGCCTTGCCGGTGCAGGCCGGTGCGCCTAAAGGGGGCACCGTCTATTTGGCCGCTGCCGATGGCGAACTACAGGTTTCCCTGATTCAGTCCAACTACATGGGCTTTGGGGCGGGTATCGTGGTGGATGGTACCGGCATCTCGCTGCAAAACCGGGGGGCCTGTTTTGTACTCGAGGACGGACACCCCAACCAGTACGCCCCCGCCAAGAAGCCCTTCCACACCATCATTCCGGGCTTTCTGACCCGCGATGGCAAGCCCCTGGGGCCTTTTGGCGTGATGGGGGGCCACATGCAGCCCCAGGGCCACCTGCAGGTGGTGGTAAACCTGGAAGACTACAGTCTGAACCCCCAGGCCGCCCTGGACGCGCCCCGCTGGCAGTGGACGCGCAGCCAGCAGGTGGAACTCGAGCCCAGCCTACCCGCCCACCTGGTACACGGTCTCAAAGAGCGCGGTCACGAGTTGGTCTTGCAGAGCGAGTGGGCCTCTTTTGGCCGGGGTCAGATCATTCTGAAGCCAAAAGACGCCTTCCTGGCGGCCACCGAGCCCCGCGCCGATGGCATGGCCCTGGCCTGGTGAACTATCGC
>CAZIXH010000473.1:0-3175 GCA_964543055.1 uncultured bacterium | reverse complement strand
AAACTGCACGGATAGGAGAGTCGTCACGGACAGATGTGGATACGGGACAGCTCAACCTCCGGCGCGACCGGAAACCCAAAAGGGGTGGTGCATGGGCACGGGGGCTAAATGGTGGGCATCACCTACCACCTGCGTACCCTGTTCGACCTCAAAGAGGGTGACATCTCCTGGGCCACCGCCGACCTCTCCTGGATTGTGGGCCACAGCTACGGCCTGTATGCACCCCTGCTCGAAGGGCTAACCACCGTGCTGCGGGCCGAACGGCTCGACTACCCCGACCCCAGCGGGTTCTACGAGACCCTGGAAGAGTGCGGGGTCAACGTGCTCATCATCAGCCCCACCTGGCTACGCACCCTTCGCAAGCATGGCGACGAGTGGGCCCAGAACGCCCGGCTCACCGACCTGCGCCTCGTAGCCAGCGTGGGCGAGTATCTGGCCCCCGAGGTCTGGCACTGGGCTGCCAGGAACCTGGCCCACGTGGTGGACAACTGGTGGCAGACCGAGACCGGCGGGCCCTGCCTTTCCACCCCGGTCTGCATGCCGGCCAAGCCGGGCAAGGCCGGTTTCCCTCTGCCGGGTGTGGAGATGCTGGTTGTTGATGCACAGGGGCGCGAGTTGCCGCCGGGTCAGAAAGGGCACCTGGTCATCTGCAAGCCCTTCCCCCACTTCATGCGAACCTTCTGGAACAACCCCGAGCGCTACGCCGAGCAGTGGAGCCGCATTCCCGGCTGCTACGCCACAGGCGACATCGCCGTGCAGGACAGCGAGGGGTATATGGCCCTGCTGGGGCGTTCGGATGATGTGATCAAGGCCGGGGAACTGCGCATCGGCACAGCGGAAATCGAGGGAGCCATGCTGGCCCATCCGGCAGTGGCCGAGGCGGCTGCTGTGGGAATAGCCCACCCCGAGCAGGGTGAGGTGATCAAGGTTTATGTGGTGCTCAAAACCCGCGAGGCCAGCCCCCAGGTGCGCGAAATACTGGCCGCCAAACTCTCGAGCCACCTCAGACGCCAGCTCGGCAGCGTCAGCCTGCAGACCGAGGTCGAGATCATAGACCAGTTGCCGCGAACCAAGAGCGGCAAAATCCTCCGCCGTCTGCTCAAGGCCCAGGAGCTAGGAGCCGATCCGGGTGACCTCTCCACCCTGGAACCATGAAGGCGTATCCTGGCGCTTATCAGGCCACCTTTCCCTTGCCAGCGACGCTTTTCCCAGAACGCCTTACCTCTCAAGCGACTGCCAAACGGCATTTGTCCCCTACTCCCTCTGCGAAGATAAACCCTCAGGAGGCCCCATGGAACTCGAGCAACTGCTAAAATCCAAGGTCAGCTACGAAGCCCCCGCCGCCTTACGCCAAAATGCCAATGTTCCGGACTTCTGGGCCGAATACAGGCGCAGCCTGCAAGACCCCGAGGCGTTCTGGGGGGAGCAGGCCCGGCAGTTTCACTGGTTCCAGCCGTTCGGCCAAGTACTTCAGTGGAACTTCCCGGATCATCAGTGGTTTGTGGGCGGCCAGACCAACATCACCTACAACGCCCTCGACCGCCACGCCAAAGGTTCTAAGCGCAACCACGTGGCCCTATTGTACCTGGGGGAAGACGGCAGCGAGCAAAAGCTCACCTACGGCGAGCTGCTGGACCGGGTGGCCCGGTTGGCCACAGCCCTGCGGAGCCTGGGGGTCGAGCAGGGTGACCGGGTGATTATCTACATGCCCCTAACCCTCGAGGGGGTCATCTCCATGCTGGCCTGCGCACGCATTGGGGCCATCCACTCGGTGGTGTACGCGGGTTTGGGGGTTTCGGCGCTACGCGAGCGCATCATGGATGCCGGGGCCCGGCTGGTCATCGCTGGGGATGTCAGCTACCGCCGGGGCAAGCCCGTGGATCTGGAATCCATCGTGCTCCAGGCCATCGAAGACCTGGACGTACACACCATCTGGTTCAGCCGTAGCAAGGCGGCCCCCGAGGGGCCGCGCTTCCACGATTTCAACCAGTTGCTCTGGTCGCACAAGCCTGAAGCCGAGGCCGTTCCCCTGGACAGCGAACACCCCCTGTTTATCCTTTACACCTCAGGCTCCACCGGCAAACCCAAGGGGGTGGTGCACGTGCACGGGGGCTACATGGTGGGCACCGCTTACCACCTGCGCACGTTTTTCGATGTCAAGGACACGGACGTTTACTGGGCTACCTCGGACATCGGCTGGATTGTGGGGCACAGTTATATTGTGTACGCGCCGCTGCTTCTGGGCATCACCAGCATCCTGCGCGAAGGTGCGCCCGACTATCCCAGCCCTGCGGCGCTCTGGCAAGCCGTGGAGCGCTACCGGGTGAATGCGATGTTCACCGCCCCCACCGCAGTACGCATGTTCATGAAGTTTGGCCCCGAGTGGCCCGCCCGGCACGACCTCTCTTCGCTGCGTTTTATTGGCGTGGCGGGCGAGCCCCTTAACCCCGAGGCCTGGCAGTGGGCTGTCGAGCACCTGATGGAGGGCGGCCAGCGCGGTTTTGTGGCCGACAACTGGTGGCAGACCGAGCTGGGCGGCCCCACGCTGGGTACGCCGCTCGCCCTGCCTGGCAAGCCCGGCTTTGTGGGGGTGCCCCTCCCCGGTGTGGAAGCAGCGGTGGTGGATGCCGACGGCAACGAGGTAGCCCCCGGAACGGGGGGTTTGCTGGCCCTCAAGCGTCCTTTTCCCCACATGATGCGTACCGTCTGGGGCAACCATGCCCGCTACACCCAGTACTGGACGGAAATCCCGGGGAACGTGTACGCCGCCGGCGACGTGGCCAGCAAAACCGCCGAGGGCTACTTCACCGTGCTGGGCCGTGCCGACGACGTGCTCAACGTGGCCGGTCACCGGATTGGCACGGCAGATGTGGAGAGCGCGCTGGTCTCGCACCCTGCGGTGGCCGAGGCCGCCGTGATTGGTGTGCCCGACCCCATCAAGGGTGAAAACATCAAGGCTTTTGTGGTGCTTCGGGTGGGACGTGAAAAAACCGAGGCGCTCAAAAACGAAATCGTACAGCACGTGCGCCTCGAGCTAGGCCCCATCGCCACCCCCGCTGAGCTGGTCTTCCTGGACAAGCTCCCCAAGACCCGCAGCGGAAAAATTCTGCGTCGCCTGCTCAAAGCCCAGGAAATGGGGCGCGACCCCGGCGATTTGAGTACGCTGGAAGAGTAG
>CAZIXH010000472.1:0-7832 GCA_964543055.1 uncultured bacterium | reverse complement strand
CCCATGGACGAGCTGACCCGCAGCCTGTATTACCTGCGCGGGGCGGGCCGCACCCTGGCGGAGTTTTCGCTGCCCTCGCCTCAACAGCGGCCACCTGCTGAGATACGACAGTTGCGCGAGGGCTTCGAGGAGGTACTGGATCACCTGCGCGAGTTGCTGGAAGCCCGCGAAGCTACCTACGCGGCCCTGACCCATGACCTCAAGACCCCTCTCTTGGCCAGCCTGCGGGCGCTGGAATACCTGGAAGAAGCGGACAAAATCGGGCCGGAAAAGCGCAAGGAAATGCTGCGGAACTTGCAAGAAGAACTGAGCCGCAGCTATTTGTTGGTCGAGAATCTGCTCACCGCCAGCCGCCTCGAGGCCCAGCGCATCCAGCCGGAAAACCTCAACCTACGCTCGATTCTCGAGGACTTTCGCCTGCGCTACGCCCAGCAGGCTCAAAAGCGGGGCCTGCAACTGGAGATTGAAGGGGCCGGACAGGCCCGCGCCGAGCGGCTCTTGCTCGAGCGGGCCGTGGCCAACCTGACCGAGAATGCCCTGCGCCACGCCCGAAGCCGGGTGGTGCTCAGGGCGGGGGATGGCTGGCTCGAGGTCGAAGACGATGGGCCAGGCCTGCCCGATAGCCTGGAAGCCCTCTCCCAGCCCTTTCGCAGCCAGCGCCTGCGGGGGGTGCGGGCCGGTAGCGCGGGGCTGGGGCTGTATGTGGCCCGGCGGGTGGCCGAGGTGCATGGCGGGCGGCTGGAAAACCTGGCTTTAAGGGGCCAGGGCACCCGGTTGCGTCTTTGGATGCAGTAAAAGCTTTAGCCAGAGCTTCCAAATTCTTTGCCTGGAACTGACATATTCTCCTCGTACGGATTGTGATATTTGACCACGGACAAAGGGGTTATAAAAAAATGCAAAACGGGTTTCTGGAACGCATTAATCTGAGAAACAATAATCCGAGACAAAGTATTAACAACATATTAACGTAACGTCGAAGCCCCCATTTGGGGGTGTGGTAACAGACCGGGCCTGCGCACACTGGTTATCGAGGAGTTGCTATGAACCCTGGTCAAACCAATCCCCTCCCACAGAAAGGAATCGCGCTTGTTACCGTGCTGGTAGCGATGGTCATCGTGGTAACGATCTTCACCATCCTCAGTGCCAGTGTGCTCAGCGAGCTGCGCAATGGTCGCACGGTCAGTGTCCGGGACGAGCTGGCCCAATCCGCCGACGGGCTCTCGGAGCGGGCTCGACTTCAACTGGTGCTCAATTACCGGAACCTGGGCATTGGCGTTCCTGCCTACCTTGCTCAGGTTGCTGAGAACCCGACGACCAACACGGTGGACTTGGGCAATGGAATTACCGGACGCTGGCGCGTGCTACGGGTTTCTCCGCCGGGCTCGGATTACGGCTGGATTGAGGTGGCCTCCACAGCCAGCCGAGGCAGTGAAAGCCAGACCGTAATCCGGCGGGTGAGCTTTGGACAAAACGATGTCTTCAAGCTGGCAATGCTTTCCGAAACCACCAACTGCATGTACTGCCATCTACGGGTCAATGGAGATGTTGGAGCCCTGTTCCATCACCGGCCGGGCTGGGGAGCGGAGGGTGTAAGAGGGCATGGTTCGGGGGGTCAAGAAGGCGGCTCGGTGATCCGGGGCAACCTGTACGCAGCGCGAACCATCACCAACGACGACACCCCCAGGAATGCTTCCGGGACCCTCACGCGCGGAAATTATTCAGCTAATGGAACCGGTACGCTGAACGCTTACAAGATCAACGGTTCCTTGGTTACGGGCGATGTAGAGGCCAACTCCACCAACTCGGCCCTGCCCCAGGACACCGACGGAGACGGTATTCCCGACTTTCCTCCCATTAAGCGTTCGGTGGCCCTGGCCAGGGCCAACGGCAGCTTGAGCGGCGGCGTTATTGTGGCGATCGGCGCCGGCCAGGTGCTTAATGCCACCACCCTCACTACGGCCCAGGTTGGCGGTATCAACCGCACCTACAATGGCAACCTGGTGCTCATTGGAACCCCAGCCAACCCGATTGTGCTGGACAAGGACATTTATGTCAGCGGGGATGTGGTCATCAAGGGGGTGGTCAAAGGGCGCGGTGCCATCTACGCCGGGCGCAACCTGTACATCGCGGGTAACGTAACCTACCAGAACCCCCCCTCTAAACCGGGCCAGGGGGTCTGCACAGGGGTAAATGATCCCGATCAGTGCGCCCGGCTCAACATTGCCAACGGGCGGGATGAGCTACGCCTGGGAGCCCGGGGCAACACCGTGGTCGGAGATTACACCGAGCGCGATGCAGCCGGGAATCTGCTACCCATCGACCAGCGCCAATCCGCCGATTACTACCGTGCTCAGTTCGGTTTTCACGGAGGCAATCGCTACTACGATATCCAGACCGGGGACGAACTGGTCTACAAATCGGGGCGCTACTACAACGTGGAAGGAACCGAAATTCCCGCCAGCAGCGTTATAACCCGTGCTGCGAACCAGGCCAACCCCGCCCAGGATGCTTATTCCTACAGCTTCCGACCGGGCTCGGTGGACTCGAGCGGCAACTTCAACTCGTGGATCTCGGACAGTGTCTACAAGAATCTTTTGCTGGGCTCGGCCAACCTGAGCCATAACACCTGGCGCTGGTACTTTGGCCCTCCCCCTAGCACCACCACCGCCAAGGTGAGCTACCGCAATACCCTGCGGGATCAGTTGGTGGCCGCTCGCATCCCCTCCAAGGCCGCCCTGGCCATCGCCTGCCGCATGGCCGGTCTTTCGGCGGGGAGCAACGGCTGCCCCCCCTCGATACCCCGCTTCGATGCAGGGCAGGATTTGCGTGACGATTCAGGAAACCTGCTGGGGTACTTCGACATACGAGGTAGTGACATAGATGGTAGCACCTTACGGGTAATGCGGGATCAGCCGCTGCCCTACGAAACCCAGGTTACCCGGGTGGATGCTTTCCTCTACAGCAACTACCGCATCGCCGGTAAAACCAGCATGCTGGGCATGGCCATGAACGGGGGTCTGATTGCCAAGGAGCTGGGTATTTTGGCCCCGGGGCGTTACAAGGGCTGGTGGCTACCCAGCCGCTACAATTTCCTCTCTAGCCCCACCGACCCCAACCGGCAGTGCAATAACCCCAGTGGAACCTACTATGTAGCCGACACCGAAGACTGCGCCCTAACAGTCAACTACGACCACCGACTGCGGAACGGAGGGTATGGCTTTAACCTGGTCGCAGGCAACCCCGGCCAGACGGTTTCGTGGCGGCTGAGCGCCGACCCCGGTGAAAGGGTACAGTGAGATTTATGTCTCGTTGGCTGATCGTATTTGTATCGCTCTTGGTAGTTGGCCTCGTCTCCTGGCTCTTATGGCCCAGAAGCCAGGCTGTCAGGCCGGTTCAGGCCCCCGCTGCCGCTGTGGTAACCATCCAAGAAGCCACCCCGGCTCAAACCGGCGCCGCACAACCGATGAGCGGCCTAGCTTTGGAGGAAATCCGGCCTGAGATGGTGAGCTTTATTTCCCAGCAAAACGGAAGGTGGGTGCTAAACTTCCAGGACGGCAGTAAGCGGGAACTCTATCCGTTTGAGGTCGAGCAATTGCCCGAACAGCTCAAGCTGCAGATGACTTATGTGCGAGGTGGGTCATGAATGGACGATCCCCTATCGAGACAGAGCGCTACCGCGCCTGTTCACCAGACGGACGATCCCCTTTCGGGACGGTCTACGCCCGTACACCAAATGGTGGGTTTACCCTATTGGAGATGGTGGTGGTGATGGCGGTAATGGCCGTGTTGGTTGTGCTGGTTGCAGTCAACCTGAGCGGATACATCCAAAGCAGCCGTCTCAACCAAGCCCGGCAGGAGGTGGCCGAGGCGCTTCGGGCGGTGGGCAACCGTGCCCTAACCGAGAGCCGGGCCTACACCGTGACCGTTACTATGGGCAGCCCCAGTCGAATTCAATGGTCTAACTCGGAAGGGCCTGTGGGCAGCCTGACCGTTCCAAACAACGTGCAAATTGTTTCGCTGGCTCCCAGCGGGCCCTCCATCCAGTTCATTGGACGGGGTTTCCCCGCCCAGCAGTACCACCTGGGCTTGCAGATTGGCTCGAGGCCCGCTCGCGAAGTGGTGCTCTTGCCCACCGGAAAGGTGGTGACGCCATGACCAGGCTAAGACTATTCCATTCAGGGTTTTCTCTCGTTGAGGTGCTGGTGGCCTTAGCAATACTGACCATTGTGCTGGGCGTTGTGGCTAGCAGTATTGGTTCAAGCCTCCAGATCAGCCGCCAAAGCCGAATTAACGCCTATGCTTCCGAGTACGTACAAAGCGTGGTAGAGCGCTACCGCGCTCACTGGAGCGTGCCGGCCAACTACAGCTCGGGTGCAACCCCGCCAGGTCTTTCGGGGCTGGCGGACAAACTTTCGCAGGCTAACATGACGGCTACCATCAATGCCAGCCAGGTGATTAACCCGGATGGCACGGCCTTTACCGGCACCGGCCAGCCCCCCCTTCGCCGGCTGGTGGTGGAGGTGCGCCGGGGCTCCGAGGTTCGCGCACGGGTGGTGACAGACATCGGTAATCCACACACCGGCGGGATTCGCTAGGGGAGTTCTTTATGGAGATGAAACGTGCCAAGAATCCCACCCCAAAGGGCATTACGTTGGTGGAGTTGTTGGTAGCCATGGCTGTATTGGCTGTGATCCTGAGCCTGGCCAGCCGTTTGATATTTCAAAACCAGGACATCACCACCCGCCAGGTGCTGGCTGGACGGGTCAACGAAGATGTGCGCCTGGCCGCGCTTCGCCTGAGCGATGTGATCTCTCAGGCGGGGTATATCTACCCCAATAACGTCACCTTGACCGTACAGACGGGTTCTACCACGACGACGGTGGTCACCGGAGACGACGCCCTGGCGGTACTGCTGCCCCCCGGCAGCGCTTACTGCCCCCTCACCGCCAACCAGTATTGTGGTTTCCTGTACCGCCTCGAGCCCCGCGCACCATACACCGCCGAGTTGGGCAGTACCCCTGGGAACAGCGGCCTGGTACTGGTTGAATACCAGGCCCACGGGTTGACCTGGAACACCAACACCAACCCTGTCAGTGTAGCCAACAATTGGACTGCCGCCAGCTTCAAGTCTAGGGGTGTGGTGGCCGATTCTGTTACCGACGATGGAACGGATCTGAGCTCACTTGGATTTGCAGGGGTTAAAAGCGAAATTGACCGTTCGCTCTTAATTCCAGCCAGCACGGTGACGGTCAATACCAGCAGCCCCAACGCGCTCATTGGGTCGGTGCGAATTCAAATCTCCATCGCCTATACCAACGGTTTGCAGGCTTCCCGGCAGGCGGAAATCCTGGCTAGGGGTATTCCTCGAGCGGTTCCACCAGGTAGTTAAGTCCGCTGCTGGTACCCTCGAGTACTATTCGCAAAAAACTAGCCATCCAGAGTGAAGAATTCTTTACCCTGGATACAGCAGTGGCTGCCTAGATGGGCAGCTATATTCGTGAATGCCGCAGTAAAATTGCCGGCACATGGTTGGTGTTATGAAACTTCTAATCGCCGACGACCACCCCCTGTTCCGCGTGGGCCTGCGGGCGGCCCTCGAGCGCGAGGGCTTCGAGGTAGTGGGAGAGGCCAGCGACGGCCAGGAAGCCCTGAATCTGTGTATGCAACTGCTGCCGGATGGGGCGGTGTTGGATGTACGGATGCCCCACATGGACGGGATTACCGCCGCACGTATGCTGCGCGAGCAGCGCTACCGGGGCCTGATTACCCTCCTGACCACCTTCAACGAGCCGGTACTGATCCAGCAGGCCGCCCTGGCGGGCGCCGATGCCTACTGGTCGAAAGAACTGCCGCCCGAGGCCCTGGCCGAGCGACTGCGTCGGCTTAGCCAAGGGCAGGAGCCCCGCCTGCGGGCGCCGGAGCTCCCCAAACTCACCGCCCGCGAGCAGGAAGTATTGCAGTGGATGGCCCAGGGGCTTTCGACCAAGGAAATCGCCCGCCATCTGCACATCTCACCCGAGACCGTCAAGGATCATCTGGTACGGCTCTACGAAAAACTGGAAGCTCGAAACCGTGTGGAGGCCCTCGAGCGGGCCCGCAGCCTGGGGCTGCTGAGCATCTAGAGCAGTTCCCACGAATACCCCGCACAGCATCCTTTGGAAGCTATGGCGTGTGGGGTAATTTACGCTGCACCGCGTGTAGCGTAAATGTGGGAAACGCAATAGAGGACCTTTCTCCGTAGGTTAGCCGCCCTGGAGGTACAAATGCCTGCCCATAACTTTTTTCCAAATTGGAAATTTTTCTTTGTAAAGTGATAGCTTAAAACAGCCTATCGAGGAGTACAAAGGGGGCAGTTTCCTTCTTGACAGACGAACTGGACAGATTCAGTACCCCCATTTGGGGGTGTTACAATTCAAGGCAATTGCAAATCATTCAAGTAAGTTTGGAAGGTTTGGAGGCGTTTCATGCCAAATACGAAGGGAATTACGCTGGTTTCAACGCTAGTATTCATGTTCATTGTTATCATTCTGGTTAGCGTCGCTTCGCTCACCTCGCTCAACAACCGCCGCAACGCCCAGGATGCCCTCCGCACCTCGCAGGCCCAGTTTGCTGCCGAGGCGGGCCTCGAGCGGGCCGTGGCCCGGCTGTGGCACCAGGTGCTGGCCGCTGCGGCCTCTCCCAGCGTAAGTGCCTATGCCGTGGAGTTGAACCGCATGGGTCTGACCAACGGCACCACCCTTGCCAGCCTGTTTGGCGATCCGCAAAGCCTGGGGGATGGCTCGAGTTTTGTGGTACGGGTCTCGCGCCAGGATGATACCACCACCGACCCCGATGCCATCGTGCTCACCCTTATCTCCACCGGTACCCTGGCCGATGGCACCACCCGGCGCTTAAAGCAGGTGTTCCGGGTAGACCGGGCCTTCTTTCCCTTCGATTATGCCCTCCTGACCAACAACGCCGAGTGCATTTTCTGCCACCTGGATGTAAAAAGCATGGACGCATTGCGGGGCAACCCTACCGCCGACCCCAGCACCTGGTGGCGGCGAGCTAAAGTGGGCGTGCTGGAAAGCCTGATCATGCGCGACAATGAAGAAGCCGGAGTGGTGCATGGCTCGCTGGTAGCCCGGGGTACGGTCAGCCAGCAATACAGCGGCAATATTGGGCCTTCCAATCTCTACCGCACCACCATGAACCCCGGCGATGCCCGCATTCGCTCGACAGCCCTGGTCAGCGCCACCCCCGCCGACTGTTCAACCCCCAGCAACTGCACCACCCCGCAAAACCTCTACTACAACTATCCAGATAGCAACAACCTGGCGGCTTTTGGCAACCGGGCCCCGGATGGCGAACTGCCGGATAGTTTTCCGCTGCCCATTGCCGACACCAACAACAACCGCCTGATTGACGATGCCGAGTGGGATGCTGAGGTGAGCTCGAGCCTGGCCGGAACCAACGAGAGCTACAGTGCGGGCTCCATCACGGCCTCCATAACCATCAACCCCAGCGGCAGCATCACCTGGCCGGGCGGCGGTTCGGTGCTGACCCAGACCTCGGCCAACCTGGGGCAAAGCCCCAGCAATGTGATTCTGGACGGCTCCGTGCCGCCCATCACCCTGCGCGGTACGGTTTTCATCAATGGGGATGTGGTTATTCGGGGGCCCGTGCGCCGGAAGGGCACCAGCCTTGCCCGTGGCAACGTCTACGTGCTGGGCTACCTCACCTACGACTGCGGTACACGAAGCACCCTTGCGGCCTGCGAGTACACCGACCCCTGCCGCCTTCCCCCACTCCACCACATTACGGTCGGGAACTCCCTGGGCGGCTCGCAACAG
>CAZIXH010000471.1:0-4411 GCA_964543055.1 uncultured bacterium | reverse complement strand
GTTCCATCAGCAGGCTGGTATCCAGAAAGGTGGAGTATTCGCTCACCGAAGCCTCGAACACCACCGGGTCAAGCCGCTGGTTAAAGGAGCCCGACTGGGCGCAGTTCCGCACGTCCAGCCGGCGCTCGCGGGGCCGCAGGGTGAGCCGGTTATTGCCCCACTCGGCCTGCCCCACCATCTGGTCGAAGAAGCTCACCAGGCTACAGTTGGGCGCAACCCCCTGGGAGTAATGGGCAAAGTAGAACTCGCCATTAGGTTTCACCTTGAGCTGGGCCGAGTAGCCCTCGGTCCTGGTGAACTCGAAGCCGGTGAGGGGGTTGCGGAAATCCCCGCTGCTGGCCAGGGTATCTTGCCAGATTCCCGAGAGCTCGGCGGGGAAACTGCCGCTGGGATTGGTCGGGTTGGTGGGATTCGTTGGGTTAGTGGGATTGTTGGAATTGCCTCCTCCACCATCCCCACATCCGACGAATAGCAGCAACATCACCGGCCCAAAGAAAAGTTTGTACATTCCATACCTCCTAAAAAGTCAGTCAAGCCCATAACCGAAGCAGGCACAGCTACTGCGGGGCTTCTACCCCGGCCTCCTCCATCTCCTGTTGCAAAAACGCCGTCAGGGCGCTGGGCTCGGCGAAGTAATGGCGCTCCTCGCCCTGGCTGACCGAGGCTCGCCAGACCTCCCCTTCGGGGGTGGGCTCATACCAGATGCGAACCACATAGACTTGTGTGCTATTGGGAGCCACGGTTTCCGCCTTTAGCGCAGCTCGAGGCCGGTAGCGGTAAACTTCAGCCGGTCGGGGCGCACCCCCAGGGCGCTTTCGAGTGCCACCGCTGCGATCTCGCGGTAGGTCTCGAGCAGCTTCGGGTCGTTTTCCTGCACCGCCACCGTGTAGCCCAATAGCGGCAGGGTAGCCATCAGCACAAAGGCCTCGTACATGCGCTGGCGCTCGCTGTCGGAAAGCTGCCGGAAGGCCTCGGAAGCTCCAAAGGCCGCGTCGGTGTTGGCCTGGAGGTTCAACAGGGCCGCCTCGGTGGGTTCCTCGCCGTAGTGCACCAGGTAGCAGACCCCCACCAGGTACGCAAAGGCCATGGCCACGTTGTTGGGGCGGCCCAGCCGCCGGGCCTCGGCCTCGAAGCCTTTGAAGCCCTCGGTGAAGGCCGCGGTCAGCTCCTGCACCTCGGCGGGCTTGTTGCTCAGGCTGCGGACAAACGTGTTCAGGAGCAGCCGCTGTGCTCCGGGCTTGAAGGTGGTCTGGGGCCGGGTCTGGGCCTGGGTGCGGGCGGCGGCCTGGGCGTTGGGGTTGTTGCGGTTCGTGCTGTTGATCTGGTTTAGCACAGACTGGGCTCGCTGGACCGCCGCAGCGTTCATCTGAACGGTGACATAGGCCATGGCCTGGGAATAGCTCATGCTGCTGGGTGCGCCAAAGGTGGTGCCGGGGGCGACCCACTGGGCCAGGGCAGGGCTTTGGAGCAGGGCAGCCAGGGTGGCGAGAATAGCAAAGGTTTTGTGGGTCTGACTCATGGGTTCTCCCTTCAAGAAGGTGGGTGTCGGCCCTGAGGAGGCAGCCCGGAGCCGACACCCCGAGGCTTTATTTCTGCGCCGTGATGGTGGCACCGTTAATGGGCAGCCCATTCAGGGTGGGGCTGCCCTGGGCGGTCACGGCGGTCAGGTTGATCTGATAGGTCTTGTTGACCGGGGTGGTGCTCTGACCACCGCCGCAAGCTGCCAGGGCCAGGGCCAGCGCCAGGGCCAGCAAACCCACCCGCAGCGAGCGCATGCGCCACGCACCCAGGAGCATCATGGGCAGCAAGGTAAGCAGCAGGGGCATGGGCAGGGTCGGGAGGCTCTGGGCCTTCAGCACCACCGGGTGAGCCGCTAACGAGCTGGCGATATCGGCGGCTACCAAGAACTGGCTGTTGCCTGTACTGAGGGCCAGCGGGGTGGACGGGGTGAGGGTAAGGGTACCGTTGTCGGCGCTATAGGTTCCGCTGGCAATGGGGGTTTCGCCGCTGTCAATCTGGCCGTTGGCGTTGGCATCGCGGATCAGCTTGACTGCCGTGAGGTCGAGCCTGTCGTTGCCGCTGCCACTGGCCTGCAGCGTGATGCTTTGCAACTGGGTAGCCTGCGAGGGGTTAAGGGTGAAGGCCAGCATCAAGACATTGCTCTGGCCTTTGTTGCGGGTGGCATCGGTGGGAGCGTTGGCGGGCTTGGCTGCGGTGATGGTCAAGCCTCCTGCGGGTGCAGTGTTGAAGTTAGCCGTGACCGATTTGGCTGCGTCCATCGTGACCGAGCAGGTACCCGTACCGCTACAGACTCCACCCCAGCCAGCGAAGCTCGAGCCCGCATCGGCAACCGCGCTCAGGATCACGCTGGCTCCGGAGCTATAGTTGGCGGTACAGGTTGCGCCACAGGTGATGCCTGCCGGGCTGCTGCTTACGGTTCCGCCCCCGGTTCCACCCTTACTCACCGTAAGCGCGAAGGTGGCCGCCGGAGCCTGGGTGTAGTTCACGCTGGCAGTAACACTGCCGGTGGTCACGGTGACGTTCTGGCTGGCCGGGCTGGGGTTATAGGTAGTGCCGCTCACCACCACACTGGGAGCCGTTACGGTGTAAATGCCGGTCACCACATCGGATAGCGACTGGCCGGTGCCGGTCAGGATCGTCCGCTGCTGGTTGAAGCCGTCCGGGCCGGTGATGGTGAGGGTGGCGCTGTTGCCGCTGGGCAGGCCCGACACTTGTAGGTTGAGGGTACCGAAGCTTTGAGCGGTGTTGAAGGTAGCGGTCACGGTTTGGGCGGCATTCATGGTGACGGTGCAAGTGCCCGTACCCGTGCAGGCCCCGCTCCAACCGGCGAAAGTAGAGCCACTGGCCGCCGCTGCACTCAGGGTAACGGAGGCCCCGGCGTTGAACGCAGCAGAACAGGTAGCGCCACAGTTGATGCCCGTGGGGTTGCTGGTAACGGTACCGCTGCCACTGCCGGCTTTGTTGACGGTCAGGTTGAAGGTAGAGGCGGGCGCGGTGTTGAAGGTGGCGGTGACACTTTGAGCCGCGCTCATCGTTACTGTACAGCTACCCGTACCGCTACATCCAGCCCCACTCCACCCGGCAAATATCGAGCCCGATGCAGGTGTGGCGGTCAGCGTGACCGTAGTGCCCTGGGCAAAGCTGGCCGAACAGGCAGCCCCGCAGTTGATCCCTGAGGGACTGCTCGTCACGGTGCCCGAACCCGTACCGTTTTTGTTGACCGTAAGGGCAAAGGTGGGAGCCGCCGAGGTGGTGAAGGTCTGGGTAGGGCTATTGAAGGTTCCCGCGTCAGTGGTGACGAAGCGGTAACGCCAGTAATACGTGGTGTTGGGGCTCAAGCCTGTCAGGTTGGTGCTGACACTGGGAAAGTTAAGGGCGGTGTCGGGTACGGTGGCGGGGGGGGTGGATGAACTAAAGGCATTGGTGGTTCCATAATCCACATAGAGCTGGCCGCCCTTGAAATAGCTAAACAGGTTCACCCCTAACGTAGCTGTGGTTGCGCCGATTCCACTGCTTTGGAGGTTCTGAAAACTGGCCTGGTAAAACACGGTCACCGCCACAAAGGGTATGGCAGTACCCCAGGTGGTATTGGCTACTGCAGTCAGGCGGTGGCTGGTAGGGCCGCCCGACCCCAGGAGTTGTTTGTTGTATCGCACCGGTACGCGAATATCCACCTGCCAGCCCGGTGCAATCTTTGCATAGCCAAAAAACAGACCACCCGAGATTCCGGTTGACGGGGTCTGGGAGCAGCCACCTTGGAATCCCGGCGGGTTGTCGGTAAAGTCGATTACTTGTGTGGGGGTTGTGAACTTAATCGCGTAACAACGCACCCGATTGGTGCCATCAATAGCCAGAGTGGCGCCATCGGGCAGAAAAAAGTCGAAGCCAATTACATCATTGGCACAGGGGCTTACGTTGGAGCCCACTGCCCGCACATAGCCCACATCGCCGGTCTTGGGATAGGGCACACTGGGGTCGGCGTAAAAACCCACGAAGTTATTTGAGGCTACAGGTGTGAGGTTGGTGATCGGACAGGTTTGTGAAACTGAAACAACGTTGCCATCCACAAAACCAGGGGCTGCCTGGGCATTTGTACCCAACAAACCAAGCATTAGCAAAATACCCAAAGCTAGCATTCGTATCTCTTGCATGACTGCCTCCTTGCTCAATCCCCTCAGGTGGTGCCACTAAGGTAGAACAGTTAGCATGACTGGAGGATGACTGAACCAAAACAGACCCCCGCAGGGGTCTGTCCGGGGGTGAAGCCACTCAGGGCCTGGAAGGCCAGCAGCCCTGCGGTTTTGCACTCGAGCCACAGCAAGGCCAGGCCGGGAACCTGAAAACGGACGCCCTCGAGCAGCACCAGCACCCAGCCCAGCGTTTGCTCCCC
>CAZIXH010000470.1:0-4501 GCA_964543055.1 uncultured bacterium | reverse complement strand
TGGATGTGTTTGAACGAGCAGGCGGTCACCGGAAATGAGACGGAGTGAATGGTAGGCAGCGAACGATGTGTAGCAGAGACCGGCACCGGCGAGCCGTGGCAGATACCGAGGTCAAGGCCCACTTTGCAGGGGTGGTGGCCGAAATATTCGTAAACCCCGGCGAGTTCGTTTCGGCGGGGCAGCGGGCTTTTAGACTGGCTGATACCAGCCGGCTCGAGGCCAGCTTCCGCCTGCCGCCCGAGGAGGCCGCCGCCCTGCCCTTAGGCAGCCAGGTCAACCTGATTTTTGGCGGCCAGACCTACCCGGCTACCCTCAGCAAGAGCAGCAAGGTGCCCGGCACCGACCGGCTGGTGGAGCTGGTGGCCGAGGTTGCGGGCAGCCTGCCCCCCGGCGCCAGCGCCCAGGTGCGCTACACCCTGCGCCTGGCCCAGGGCCGTCTGCTGCCGGCAGGGGCTTTACGCACCGAGGGGCGCAGCACCTTCGTGTTCGTGGTACAGGACGGCAAAGCCGTGCGGACGCCCGTGCGGGTGCTGGGCGATACCGGCACCCGTGTGGCCGTGGAAGGGCTATCCGGCCAGTCGGTGGTGTTTCCGGTGCCCTCGAGCCTCTCCGACGGCGATGCCGTGGAGGTGGTACAGTGAGGGTTTGCCAGGTGCGTGAGCAAGCGCAGCAGGAGGGGGTGCCGGTATGAGCCAGGAAGAACGTAAAAACCAAGAGCCCCAAACCGGCGACAAACCCGAGAACCCGGCCATTGCGTTCTTTGTCAAACGCTTCGTGTTCTCCACCGCGGTATTTCTGGCCATGGTGCTCTTTGGCCTCATCTCGGGCAGCCGGGTGGGGGTAGACCTGCTGCCCCGCTTCGAAATTCCCGTGGTAGCGGTCACGACGGCCTACCCCGGCGCCGGGCCCGAGGAGGTCGAGCAGCAGATAAGCCGCCCCATCGAGGATGCGGTCTCGACCCTTTCCGGCCTCGACCAGATCGCCTCGCTTTCGGGGGAGGGCTTCTCCCAGGTAATCGTTTCGTTCGAGTTTGGCCAGGACATCAACCGCGTGGCCACCGATGTCTCCCAGCGGGTGGCGGCGGTGCGGGGCCAGTTGCCGCGCGATGCCCAGGCTCCGGTGGTGCAGCGCTTCGACCCCGCGGCCGCGCCCATCCTGTTCATCGCGCTGTCCGCCGAGGGGCGCGACCTGCGTGAGGTCGCCAAGTACGCCAACGATGTGCTCAAGCCCCGGCTACAGCTGGTCGGCGGGGTGGCCGATGTGCAGGTGCAAGGCGCCCCCGATCGGCAGATTCAGGTCTTGCTTGACCCCTACAAGGTGGCCGCCTACAGCCTCTCCCCGGCCCAGGTGGTGGGGGCCATCCAGGCCTCGGCGCTGGCGGTGCCTGCCGGCACCCAGAGCGACCAGGGGCAGCGCCTCCTGTTCACCCTGCGCAACACCCCCACCACCCCGGAAGAGGTGGGGCGCATCCTGGTAGACCCCGCACGGGGCCTCGAGGTACGCGATCTGGGCGTGGTGCGCGACACCCAGGCCGAGCCCACCCGCCTGACCCGGCTCAACGGCCAGCCGGTAATTCCCCTGGCCATCCGCAAAACCCCCGACTCCAACGCCGTGGCGGTGGCCCAGGGCATCAAGCGCACCCTCCAGGAAGCCCGCCTGCCCCAGGGCTACCAGGCTCGCATCGTAGGCGACACCACCACCTTCATCGAGAACACCGTCAACGACACCTTCCGCGAGGTGCTGCTGGTCGCCGCGATCGTCTCCTTCATCACCCTGATCTTTCTGGGCAAGCTGAACTCGGTGTTTAGCGTGGTGCTGGCGATTCCCATCACCATGTCGGGCGCCTTGATTGTGTTTGGCTTGCTTGGCTTTACCTTCAACATCATCAGCCTGCTGGCCATCATCGTGGCAGTCGGCATCGTGGTAGACGACTCCATTGTGCTGGCCGAGAACATCGAGCGTTACCGCAAGATGGGCTACGACAACCTGCAAGCGGTGCTGAAGGGCTCTACCGAGGTACTCTCGGCAGTTTCGGCGGCCACCCTCTCGCTCCTGGCGGTGTTCTTGCCGATTAGCTTTTTGCCGGGCATCATCGGGGAGTTTTTCCGGCAGTTTGGCATCGTGCTGGCCGCGGCCATTGCGGTGAGCTGGCTCGAGGCCCTGTTCTTCCTGACCGTGCGCCTGGCTTACTTCCCCGAACCCGAGCCCCGGACCTGGCGGCAACTGGGGGCCCGCCTTTTGGGTCTGGGCCAGGACCTGCGCTGGGGGCTGCGGTTGCATGTCTACCGGCAGCCGGGCCTGAGCTGGGAGCGCCGCCTGTTCAATGTGCTGATTACGCCCATCACCCTGCTTCTGGCCCCCCTGCGCTGGCTGTTTTCGGTGATTTTCGGGCTGGCCGGGGCCATTACCGGCAGCCTGCACGGGGTTTCGGAGGGGGTATTCCTGGGGCTGCGCGAGTTGTATGCCCGCACCCTGGCCGCCGCCCTGAAGCGAAGCGGTCTGGTGCTCTTGCTGGGCCTGGGCTTCTTCCTGAGCATTGGCTATGTGGGCCCCAAAATTCCTTTCAACTTCACCGCTAAAAACGACAACGGCCAGATGAACGTGGATCTGGTATTGCCCAAAGGCACCGCCCTCACCGAGACCGATGCCCTCACCCGGCGGCTCGAGGGCTGGCTGGCGACCCGGCCCGAGGTTCGGGCGGTACTCAACACCGTGGGCAGCTCACAAAACATCCTGGGCGCGGGCAACCCCGAACGGGCCCGCCTGGTGATTGAACTGGTGCCCAAGGACGAACGCGAAAACGTCTACGACCTGCTGCCCACCTACCGCGAGGCCCTGGAGAAGCTCCTGGCCGACCGCCCCGAGGCCGACCTGCGGGTGACCGTGCCGGAAGGGGGGCCGGGTGGCGCTGCCGACCTGCAGTACACCCTGACCGCCCCCAGCCCCGCGCTGCTGGCCGAAAAGAACCGCCAGGCCCTCCAGGTCATGCGGCAGCTCCCCTACCTCATTGATGTGCGCAGCAGCCTCGAGGAGACCGCCAGCGAGCGGGTACTGGTACCCAACCCCAACAAGCTCCAGGGCACCGGCCTGACCCCCAACGACCTCGCCCAGACCCTGCGCATTTACAATGCCGGCACCGAGGCCGGCAACCTGCGCTCCGGTGGCGACGATATTCCCATCGTGGTCAAGGCCGACCCGCGCTTCGTACCCGACCAGACCAGCCTGCTCTCGCTGCCCGTCACCGCTCCGGCCCTGCGTAGCGCCCTGCCCCTGGGAAGCTTAGGGCAGTTCGAAAACCGCCAGACCCCCGCGCAGCTTTCGCGTACCAACCAGGCCTTCTCCACCGGCATCAACGCCAACCGTGCGCCCGGCTCCGAGGTCGGCACCTTCCAGCTTTCCAATCTGGTGCGCCAGGAGCTGGAAAAGGCCGGGATCTTTACCGATGGGGTGCGCCTCGAGACCCAGGGCTCTACCGCCTTTGTGGGCGACCTGGCCCGGAGCGCCCCCATTGCCTTTGGGTTGGCCCTCCTGCTTAACTTTCTGGTGATCTCGAGCCAGTTCAACACCTTCCGCTACCCGCTCTACCTGCTCCTGCCCGTGCCGCTCGCGCTGGTGGGGGCCTTCTGGTTCCTCTACTTTTTCAGAAGCGGTCTCGACGTGGTCTCGGTGCTGGGCGTGGTCATTCTGATTGGTCTGGTCACCAAAAACGCCATCCTGCTGCTGGACTTTGCGGTGCGCGAGGCCCGCGAAAAACCCCTCTACGATGCCCTGGTGGAGGCGGCCCGGCTGCGTCTGCGCCCCATCCTGATGACCACCCTGACAGTGCTGATGATCTCCATACCCCTCATTGCCGCGGCTGGCGAAGGCTCGGAGTTCCGCAAGCCCCTGGGCATCATCATCCTGGGCGGGGTCTCGGTTTCCATGCTGCTGACCTTGTTTGTGGTGCCGGCTGCGTTCTACCTGTTTGAGCGCAAACGCTACGAGAAGATGCGCCAGGAGCGAAGCAGCTTGCAGGGCGCCGCACCAGCGGTGGGGGACTAAAACACCTCCAGGTAGCACGCCCAGGCTGACCCCCACACCCTGTCTCCGGTTCGCTACGCATTTATGAGCAAATACCGCGTTTTCTGGCTGGTTTTCTTTGGAGGTCTGCTGCTTTTTGCCGGGGCCATGGTCTGGTACACCCGGCAAGCCCTCAAACCCTATCCGGCAAACCAGGCTGCCCAGGCGGCCCTGCAAACCGATACCCAGGTGCAGGTACGCGCCACCCCCTACGGCTGGGTCTTCCTGCCACAAGGGCCGGTCAAGGGCGGGCTGGCCTTTTATCCGGGGGGTCTGGTAGAGCCCCAGGCCTATGCCCCCGTGATGCACCGGATTGCCCAGGGGGGGTACCGGGTAGCGCTGCTCCAGGTGCGCTTTAACCTGGCCGTCACCGAGCAAGGCAAGGCCCGCCAGGCCATCGCCGAGGCGCCCGACCTGCCCTGGGCGGTGGGGGGTCATAGCC
>CAZIXH010000469.1:0-2726 GCA_964543055.1 uncultured bacterium | reverse complement strand
TTAGTACACAGTCGTATAGATGCCTGTACATCTTCACTGGAATACGGGAAGTCATTGCGAGCATCCGCAGGATGCGAAGCAATCCAGATCGCCCTACCCAGCCGGTAGTTTGGCAAACTTCTTCTGGATTGCTTCGTCGGCCTTTAGCCTCCTCGCAATGACGGCCGCCACCTGGGAGATTGGTTGGCGAGTGCTCATGCCAACGTACGTCAGAATGTATAGGCTCCTTTACGACGCTGTATTAGAGCGCTCTTCATCAATCTGGATTTGCACACCAAGGATCTGGGCCCCGACGCAACGCAGACAAGCGTGCCTCACCCCGGTGAGGCACGTCTGCTGGTCTCTTCTCGTTTTCGCGGGCGGCCACGTCCGTGAAGGGTGCGATGATGTCTTGTTGAATCGGGTGTTATCCCAGGCGTAGCAAGGGTCGCCACCAGGGGATGGCTAGCAACATCAATGCCAGGCTCAGCCCATACCAGATCAAGGCTTGACGTTGTTTGAGCAAGGCCTCGGTAGCCTTTTTGACGCGGGTGCTGCCCACATGCGCCAGGACCACTGCCGCCAGCATTAACACCCAGTGTTCGGCAACAAAGAAGCGGGTCTGGCTATTTTGCATGGCTGCGCCAAAGTTGCCCCATGCGCTTTGTACCAGAGGGCTCAAAATTAGCAGCAAGATGCCCAGCACCAGTTGCAAATCCATCAAGCCAGTGTAAACCTGGCCGGCCTGGCGATCGGCGGGCTCATAGGTGCGGCTCCTGAGCCCGCTCAGGCTTCGGTAGATTAGATAAATGGCAGCCAGCAGCACCAGCCATCGGGCGATGTTGTGTATGGAGAGCAGCAGGTCGTACATGCTCTTAGCCTAGAGCAAATTTCTCCATAAGAACACCCTTTCTACTTTTACTGCCACTGCACCACGCGCTCGAGGTTGTGGCGGTGGTGTTCACGTCCTGCTTCATCCGCAACGCCAATGGGCAACAAGGCCGTGATGGCCACATGCGAAGGCAAGCCCAATAGTTCCTTGACCTTGGCGGCATCGAAACCGCCCATCGGTACGGTGTCGTAGCCAAACGAACGGGCAATCAGCATTAGAAAACCCAGCAGAATAAAGCCCTGGGCCTTGCCCCAGTTTTCGCGTTCTTCGTTGCTTTTGCCTTCCCAGGCCTTACGCATATTCGCGGCCCTGGTCTGCTTTTGCTCCTGGGAAAAACCAGGGTGGAAGATTTCCTCGATCCGCTCGAGGGTGTCTTTCATATCGCTGTATACCACGAATACCGCAGGTGCCGAGCTCACCTGGGCCTGGTTGTTGGCGGCTTCCCGCAAGCGCTCCTTGAGCTCGGGGTTCTGCACCACCACCACCCGCCAGGGCTGAAGGTTGTTGGAACTGGGGGCTTTGAGGGCCAGGGAAAGCATCTCCTCCAGCTTCTCTCGGGGAATGGGCTCGGGTTTGAATTTGCGAATACTGCGGCGGGTCAGCACAGCTTCCTTGACCGTGAGAAGGCGCTCACTAACGGCTTCCATACAAGGGCCTACTCTAGCCCATCTTCCGCGGCCAACCATGTTTCGCTATACAATTCATAGCATTGGCGCGGCGGAGGAGTAATCGGCCTCGGGGTTTTTGGGGAAGGTGGGGTTAGGTGAGGCTCGTGCTGTGCAAAGGATGCTGTGAGGGCTTACTTCAACGGAGAAAGGTCACTTTTTTATTGCTGCATTCCCACAATCTCATACAGTGCGGCTACTTCCTGGGGGCGTAACGGGCGGAATGCACCGGGCTCGAGGTCGGGGGGCAGCTCTAGCGGCCCAAAAGCAACACGCTTGAGATAGTTCACCTGATTGCCCCTGGCAGCAAACATCCGCTTGACCTGGTGAAACTTGCCTTCCCGAATCACCAGCTCTACCTTGTGGGGGTCGGGGCCAATAAAGAGTTCGGCAGGCTGGAGCGGCTCGCCCTCGAGTTCAAGTGTGCCCGATGCAAACACCGCTACATCCTCGGGTGTGGCTGGGGCAGCCAGCTCGACATAGTAGCGCTTGGCTACCTTCCAGCGCGGGTGGGTCAGGCGGTGTAGCAACTCGCCATCGGTGGTCAGCAACAAAAGCCCTTCGGTATCCTTGTCCAGGCGGCCTACCGGCATCCAGTCGCTTCGCTGCCATTCCTCGGACAATAGCGCGGTGATAGGAATGCCGTGGGGGTCTCTGGTGGAGGTGACATAGCCCGACGGTTTGTTGAGCATTCCATAAAAAAAAGTCTGATAAACCAGCGCTTCGCCTGCCACTTCAATGCGCGACAAAGCGGGGTCAAACTTGAAGGCTGCGTCGGTGATAACCTGGCCGTCTATGGTAATCAGGCCCGCTCGAGCCAGTTTATGGATCTCCTTGCGGGTGCCCACCCCCAGGTGTCCCAACACTTTGTCCAGGCGTTCTTTGGCCATGTTAAAAAAAAACCCCCCGTTTTTCGGGGCTGATAAGCTCAATATACGGCCTTATGCGCTATGCGTCAAGGTTATGCAGGGCAGTCTGGTTTCCCCGCGCTTGCCTGAGTCTTACCGGATGGTTTGTGATATAAGAAAGCTCGGATGATACGGGGACGCTTCACGCTGGTCGTAGCCCTGCCCAAAGGGCGCAACTTTGCCGATGGGTACAACGCCCTGGCAGGAGCAGGTCTGGCCCTACCGACCCTCGAAAACGAGCGGGCTTTGTTGCACGGCCAGGAGGGGGGGGTGGCGATCCTC
>CAZIXH010000468.1:0-5129 GCA_964543055.1 uncultured bacterium | reverse complement strand
ACTCAGGACGTTGAAGCGAATGGCACAAAAACCCAGTCAAAAGTGTCATTCCGAGCGCAGCGAGGAATCCGCTGCGCCACCTTCCCCAACATTCACCAGCCCTGTGCTGTACCGGATTTCTCGCGGGCTATACGCTGACTCCCTGATTCTTACATACGGATTCCTTGTCGGCGAACGCCTCCTCGGAATGACAGGTGGTTTTGTTTACAGATTCGATGACCCTTGTGCCGCTGTCGCAGCCGTTCTCAGTATTTGAACAACTCAATGGTTTGTAGCCTGGATAGGAGCTTTAAGAAGAACACGTCCTTACAGTTTCGCCCGAGGTGGCAGACTGCGGTTTACGTTTTCAATGCAATGCCACATTAGCTTGAGGAATTCTGGATGGCTTCCACAGCTTGTGGGTTCTCGAGGGCCGAGAGGTCGCCAGGGTTTTGTCCCAGGTAGGCGGCTCGAATCACCCGTCGCATCACCTTAGCATTGCGGGTTTTGGGCAGGTCGGGGACGAAAAGAATTTTTTCGGGTTTGAGCGCTTTGCCCAGCCGAGCGGCAATGGTTTCTGCAATGGCCTGTTTCATTTCCTTGCTCGGCGCGTGCTCGGCTCGCAGCACCACAAAAACCACTGCAGCCTCGCCCTTGACGGGATGGGGAATGCCAATGGCGGCGGCTTCCTTTACTGCCGGGTGCTCGACGGCGGCGCTCTCGTATTCAGCGGGGCCCACCCGCTTCCCGGCAATTTTGAGGGTGTCATCGCTGCGTCCCTGAATCATCCAGTGGCCCTCCCGATCCAGAATGGCCCAGTCGCCATGCACCCAGATGTTTTCAAATCGGCTCCAATAGGTGTCCAGGTAGCGCTCGGCGGCCTTCCAAAAACCTTTGGTCTGCCCGGGCCACGGCCCCATCACGGCCAGCTCACCTACCTCGTCCCGCACGGGCTGTCCGGTACTGTTCAGCACCTCGGCGTGCATGCCCGGAACAGCGGTGTTGAACCCCATGGGCTTGATGGGCCGCCAGGCCGTGCAGCCCAGGATTCCACCACCAATTTCGGTGCCGCCAGAGTAGTTGATGATGGGTACCCGATTCTGACCTACAGTTCGGGCAAACCACAGATAGGGCTCCAGGTTCCAGGGTTCGCCGGTGGAGCCCAGCATCCGCAGCCTGGACAAATCATGCTTGCGAACGGGCTCGTCGCCCAGGGGCATCAGGGCCCGTACCAGGGTGGGGGAGAGACCCAGGTGCGTAACCCCGTGCCGCTCACAGATAGACCAAAGCCGGCTTGCGTCGGGGTAATCGGGGGCGCCCTCATAGAGCAGTACGGTGCCCCCGATGGTCAGGGCTCCCAGAATGGCCCACGGGCCCATCATCCAGCCCATATCGGTGAACCAGAACAGGGTCTCGTGCTTTCGCAGGTCGAAGAGATGGGCCATGTCCTGAGCGGCTTTGATGGGAAAGCCCGCGTGGTAGTGCACGGTGCCCTTGGGTTTGCCGGTGGTGCCGGAGGTGTAGATCAGCATGAAGGGATCCATGCTGCCCATGGGTTCATAAGGGGCTGCGGAGGGTTGCTGTGGAACGATTTGATCCCAGGCCACCTCGTTGGGTGCTAGCTCCACATTTCCAAAACGGCGGACCACCAATAGCTGCTGCACGCTGGGTGAAAGCGCCGCAGCAGCGCGGGCGTTGTCCAATAGCTTGACCTGGCTGCCCCGGCGGTAAAAGCCATCGGCGGTGATGATGAGCCTGGCCTCGGCATCCTGAAGGCGGGTGGCCGCTGCCTCGGCGGCATAACCAGAAAAGATAGGTACAAAAATCGCACCGATCTGGGCCAGGGCCAGGGCGCTGATAGCGGTCTCGGGCAGCATGGGCAGGAAGAGGCCCACCCGGTCGCCCTTGCAAATATCCAGCGACCTGAGCGCATGGGCAGTCTGGGCTACGGCGGCCTCGAGGTCGCCATAACTCAACCGCACCACAGCACCGTCTTCCCCTTCCCAGATGAGGGCTTGGTCATGAGGCCGGGTTTTGGCATGGTGGAGGGCGTTGTAGGCCAGGTTCAGCTGCCCCCCCACAAACCACTGGGGCCACTGCGGCCCCTGCGAAACATCCAACACCTGACGGTAGGGGACAAACCACTCGATGCCCAGAAGCTGCAAGGTGGCTTCCCAGAAAGCCTCTGGCTGCTGGATGCTGAAGGCATAGAGCGCCTCGTAGCTATCCAGGTTCAGGTGTCGCAGCATGGCTTCGATGTGGCTGCCGTGTTTGTAATTGTCCGATGGAAACCAGATGGGTTCGCTCATGGCGGGCCTCACTTTGCTTGCCTACAGTTTATCTATAGAAGGCTACAAACGGCATAAGTAGGGTACGCAGGGCGGTTTTGAGAACTTGTCCCAATCACAAAAGCCAATTGGCGAGAAGGGATGTAAGCAAGCTGCCAGAATATCAGGCCCTGGAGCCAAGCTGGACGGTCATGGGCGTAGCGCCCAAAACGTACATCGAGCCGGATGCGGTTATCTGGAAGCTCCTTGGGGGACATTTGTTGGGGCAATAGGTGAGAAAATGAATATAGCAATCCTTCAGTAATCCTGTAGAAGGTGGTTTGTATGAAACTGCCACTACGTTGGTACTGGGTAGGACTTTTGTTCACGGTTCTAGCGTTGGGGTTCTGGGTATGGAGGCGGGTTCCAGCGTTTGACTGTACAGGGGAGGCCAACTGCGAAGTTCAGGGGCAGGGGTCTGAATATTCTGACCCAGATGAGTTTCCTACCAGGCTTCATAGCTGGCAGTTTTTGCTGCAAAGTTGGGCCCTGGAGAGCGGCAATGACTGCAAAGTGCTTGCCGAAGCCGTCCGACAAGAGCAGATTGTTCTGTATGCGTACAGGCAAGTGGAGGTGTTGCAATTTGCCCAGGAAGCAGATCTGGACTGGCTGAGCTACGCCAGTGCTGTGGAAATCCTGGCTATTCGGATATTCAACGCTGGCGGAATTGCTCAGTTTGATTATTCTCGCAACGTGGATAGTACCAAAGAACTTTTTGGGGCAGAGCACGAGCCTGGGGACGGCCAGGTCATGGTCATGATGGAGACCCATGCCAACGCCACAGTCTGGGGTTATGACCAGAATGGCAATCATGTGTTGTTGATCAACCGAGGGGGGCTCCTGAACGAGACGAACCTGGACGTGGTGCGGGGTGCTTATCGAGTAAGGTTCGGAGAAGGGGCGGGGATGGTGCTTTTTGAGGCGCATCTGGCCCATGAAATGAAACATTGTCAGCAGATTTGGGCCCAGCCCATCTTTTATGTACCTACCCTCGAGGATTATCAACAAAACGAAATCGAAGCCTATATTGCCTCGATCAAGATCAAGCAGGCCGGGATGGTTTTTTACAAGTGCTTGTTTTAGAGCTGTTTAGCGATAGAGCACTGAATCTACCGCTTACGAAACAGCCCAAATAACCCTTTGCCTTTGGTGGGTTTGTCTTCTCCGGCGGTTTTGTTGGAATTGGGTTCGCCCTGGGGAGTGCCACGTACGACCTGGAGAAAGGCTTTTAAAGTGGCGCGAATGGCGGGGTCTTTGGCCAGGAGGTTTCGAACGATCCGATCCAGATGAGGGGGGAGGTTGGTCGGAGGGGGTAGTTTATGCAGGTGGGCATAGCTGATCTCCTCGAGGGTCTCGCCCACAAAGGGTCGTCTGCCCACCAGCAACTCGAAGGCCATCACCCCAAACGAGTAGGCGTCCGAGGCGGGGGTCGCGGGCTCGCCCATGAAGAGCTCAGGGGCCATGTAGAAGGGGCTCCCGGCCCGCTCCAGGGGCTTGGGGTTTTCGCGGGTCTTGGCTACCCCAAAGTCGCCCAGTTTGAATAGCAGACCGTCAATGAAAATGTTGGAGGGTTTGACATCCTGGTGGATGATGCCCCGGTCGTGGAGATAGATGAGGGCCTGGGCAATTTGACTAAGACACTCCAGGGCCACCTCGCGGCTCAGCGGACCTTTATTGAGGCTGTCCTCGAGGGTTCCTTCCTCGAAATACTCCAGCGCCAAAAAAGCCCCTTCCCCTTCGGGACGGCCCGATAGCCCACGCACCAGGTTGGGGTGGTTGAGGGTCAGGGACAGGGCTACTTCCTGGGCAAAGCGCTCGGTAAGGGCCCGGTCGGTGCGAACCTCGCGTCGGGGCACCTTGAGGGCTACCTTGGTGCCGTCGGGGGCGTGGGCCAGGTACACCTGCGACGACCGCCCCAAGCCCAGGAGCATCTCGAGCTTGTAGTGTTGACGGGTCAGTCGGCGGTAGTCCATGCAGATTCCAGGTACGCTTGGTATTTCAGCACAGGATGCGCTATGAAAGGGTCAGGTGTTCCCCTGGTTGGAGGGCCTTTCCACCTACCCCCAGCAGGCCGGCCCGCTGGACAAAGGCCACTCCATCCTGGGCAATGGGGGGGAAGGTGTTGTAGTGCACGGGTAAAACCTGCCTGGCGCGGGTCAGCTCGAGGGCCTGTAGGGCATCGTCGGGCCCCATGGTGAAGTGGTCGCCGATGGGTAGAATGGCCAGATCCACACTATATGGGGCCACCAGCGCCATGTCGCTGAACAGGGCGGTGTCGCAGGAGTTGTAAATGCGCTTCCCGCCCAACTCCATTATGAAGCCCTGCGCCAATCCACCGTAAGTTCCGTCCGGAAACGACGAGGAGTGCCAGGCCGGAAACCACTTCAGCCAGCCGCCTTTGAACTTGTATGTGCCGCCCAGATTCATACCTACGCCCTTGCCGCCATGCTGCTCGGCGTAACTGACGATTTCATAGTTCGAGATGATTGGGGCTCCGGTGCGTTGGCTGATGGCTACGCTGTCGCCGTAATGGTCGCCGTGGGCATGGGTGAGCACAATTAGGTCGGCTTCGACCTGGTCGGCGCTTAGGGCTGCTTTGGGGTTGCCGGTAAGGAAGGGATCCACCACAATGCGGGTGGTGCCGTCACTGATGAGCAGTGCTGAGTGTCCCAGGTAGCGTACTTCGACCACGGTTCCACCTCCGAATGTCTCCAGTATATGCCCCTTGCCGGTTCCTGATTTGTCCTCCTTGGCTTCTTTGGTATCAGGATAAAGAACAGTGCCATTGCTCACACCCAAATAAGCTCTGGCTAGGTTTACCAG
>CAZIXH010000467.1:0-16654 GCA_964543055.1 uncultured bacterium | reverse complement strand
GGCTGGGGTGGGAGGAGGGTTGCCACCAAGGTTGCACATGGCATGACAAAACCAGTAACGGTAAGCACGGTGGAGAACTTTAGGTGAAACCCCGGCGGCCCGGGCGCTTCCTGGCGGCTTCAGGGACTTGCCGTCTCCAGGTCGAAGGCGATGGCCTTGAGGCCCTCCCGGGCGCAGGCCTCGTCCTGCTCCCCCGTGGCGGCGCCGGACACGCCCACGGCGCCCACGATGTTACCGGCCGCCTCGATGGGAATGCCCCCGGCGGAGAACACCAGGCCATCCACCTTGCCCACGGAGAATGGCTTGGTGAAGCGGTTCTCCATCTGGGAGAGGGGGGCGTTGAAATTCACCGCCGTGAAGGCTTTCTGGCGGCTGATCTCGATGGTGACCTTGGGCGCCAGGGTGTCCCGCAGGAAAACCATGGTGTCGCCGCTACGGTCCACCACGGTGACGCCGATCTGGATGCCTTCCTTGCGGCAGGCGGCAACGGTGGCCTGGGCCAGCTTCTCCGAAGCTTCCAGGGTCAGGCGGGGAATCTTGATGACGGCGGGGGCTTCGGCCTGGGCCAGAAGGGGGAGGCTCAGCAGGGATAGGGCGATCAAGCGTTTCATGGTCTCTCCTCGGTGTGGTGGGGTGGCCAGGCCCTTCGAAGGGAAGGGCCTAGGCGGCCTCGCCCCGTGTGCGCAGCACCTTGATTTGGAACAGGGTGTTGCGCTCGTCCTCCTCCAGGGCGGCGCGGATATGATGCACCGTCGCCTGATAGCGGGGGATGATGTTGTATTTCAACGCGTTCACCCGCTTCTGGGTCTTGCGGCTCGCCGCCAGGAGGCGCCACAGGGCGTTCTCCGCCTCCCCGAGACGGGCCAGGGTGACCGTGAGTTCCCGCAGACGCAGACGTGCTTCGTCGAAGCTCACGTCGGTCCACATGAGTCCCACGGGCTGCAGGGGCAGGGGGGAGGCCGAGACGCTGGGATACTCCACACCGACACTGGAACGGGCCACCACCCGCAGGGCCACCGCCTGGGACAGGCCCACGGAGGCCTGGCGCAGCATCTGGCCGCCCATGCGCATCTGCACGATGCCCAGCCAGTGGTAGGCCTCGGCCAGTTCCCTGGCGGTCTCGGCCCGCAGTTCCCGGTACTGGGCCAGGCGTTCGTAGACCAGCCGGGTCAGCAGGTCCCGCTTCTTCTCCAGCATGGCCCGGCCCTGCTCCAGGAACTTGACCTGACGGCCCACCTGGAGGAGGGCGCTCTTGGTGGGGGGGACGGAGAGGCGTTTTTTCATGGTCCGCTCAGGTGGCTTCCGCCACTGCCTGCCACTTGTGGTACTTGGCCAGTTCTTCCTCGGACACCCGGATCAGGGCTTCCGGCGGCAGCATGGAAAGCAGATCCCAGGCCAGGTTCAAGGTCTCGAAGACGCTGCGGTCCTCGTCCTCCCCCTGGCCGATGAAGCGGCGCTCGAAGGCTTCGGCGAACTGGAGGTAGCGGCGGTCGGCGTCGGACAGTTCCTCGGCGCCGATGATGGCGGCCAGGCCCCGCACCTCCAGGGCGCGGGCATAGCTGGCGAAGAGCTGGCTGGCCACGTGGGGGTGATCCTCCCGGGTGAAGTTCTTGCCGATGCCGTCCTTCATCAGGCGGGACAGGGACGGCAGCACGGTGACCGGCGGATACACCCCCTGGTTGAACAACTCCCGCCCCAGCACGATCTGGCCCTCGGTGATGTAGCCCGTGAGGTCGGGGATGGGGTGGGTGATGTCGTCGCCCGGCATGGAGAGAATGGGAATCTGCGTCACCGAGCCCTTTTTGCCGTGCACCACGCCCGCCCGCTCGTAGAGCGAGGCCAGGTCGGTGTACATGTAACCGGGGTAGCCCCGGCGGCCTGGAATCTCCTCGCGGGCCCCACCAATCTCGCGCAGGGCCTCGCAGTAGTTGGTCAGGTCGGTCAGGATCACCAGCACGTGGTAGTCGTGCTCGAAGGCCAGGTATTCGGCGGCGGTGAGGGCCATGCGCGGGGTCAGGAGGCGCTCCACGGTGGGGTCGTCGGCCTTGTTCAAGAAGAGCACCGAGCGCGAAAGGGCCCCGGTGCGCTCGAACTCCTGCATGAAGTAGCTCACCTCGCGCTGGGTGATGCCCATCGCGGCGAACACCACCGCAAAGCCCTCGCCCTCCCCCAGCACCTTGGCCTGTCGGGCAATCTGAGCGGCCAGCTCGTTGTGCGGCAGACCCGAACCCGAGAAGATGGGCAGCTTCTGGCCGCGCACCAGGGTCATGTTCACGTCAATGGCGCTCACCCCGGTCTGGATGAACTCCTCGGGCTTTTCGCGGGCCACCGGGTTGATGGGGGCCCCGTTGATGGGCAGGCGCTTGTCGGCCACCACCGGGGGCAGGCCGTCAATGGGCTTGCCAATCCCGTTGAAGGCCCGGCCCACCATCTCCTTGGACACACCCAGGCGGGCCACGTCCTCCACCAGCGAGACGGTGGTCTTGTCGAGGTTCAGGCCCGAGGTTTCCTCGAAGACCTGCAGCACGGTGTACTGGTCGGAAACTTCGATCACCTGGCCGCCCCGGATGCGACCGGTACCATCGTCAATGTTCACAATGGCGCCATAGGCCAGGTCAGAGGCCCCTTCCAGGAACAGGAGCGGGCCCGAGACGTAAGTTACGGCGTTGTATTCTTTTTTGAGCATTTTTCACCTCCGTTGGAGGTGTCTCCGGTCTTGGTCTCAGGTCTCAGGTCTTTTCGACTTTCGACTCGCGACTTTCGACTTTCGACATCCTTTACGCCTTTACCGCCCCCATAAATGCGGTCTTGATCATCTGGTCAAACTCAGCCTTGTAGGCGGGGAACTCGGCCTCGGGGACGTAGCGGGCGCGTCCGATTTTCTCGATGACGGGGTCGGTCAGGAAGTCGGTAATGGTCGCACCCTTGGAGAGGGCAACTTCGCCTTGCTTGTAGGCCGCAATGATCATCTGCATGATGCCGTAGGCTTTGGCCATCGAGCAGCTTGCGTCTACGGGGTCGTAGCCGTTTTGTTGCAGGAAATCCTCACGGGCAATACGACCGATCTCGAGGCTGAGGCGCTCTGCATCTTGCAGCGCGTCGGGGCCTACCAGTTGCACCACCTGTTGCAGTTCGGCTTCGCGCTGCAAGAGGGTGATGATCTGGGTACGCACCTCGGGGTAGTCGGGGGCCACGTTTTCGCGGTACCAGGGCTCCAGAATGTTCAGGAACAGCGAGTACGAACGCGCCCAGTTGATGGCGGGGAAGTGCCGGGCGCGGGCCAGCTGAGCATCCAGTGCCCAGAAGCCACCCGTAATACGCAGGGTGGACTGGGTTACCGGCTCGGAGAAGTCACCACCGGCGGGGGACACTGCCCCAATCACCGAGACCGCCCCCTGCTCCCCGGCCAGGGTCGTCACCTTGCCGGCCCGCTCGTAGAAGCTGCTCAGGCGCGAGGAAAGGTAGGGCGGGTAGCCTTCTTCGGCGGGCATCTCCTCCAGGCGCGAGGCAATCTCGCGCAGCGCCTCGGCCCAGCGGCTGGTTGAGTCGGCCATCAGCGAGACCTTGTAGCCCTGGTCGCGGAAGTACTCGGCCAGGGTGATGCCGGTGTAGAGCGAGGCTTCGCGGGCCGCCACAGGCATGTTGGAGGTATTGGCCACCAGGATGGTACGTTCCATCAGGGGCTTACCAGTCTGAGGATCCTCGAGCTCGGGGAACTCCACCAGCACGTCGGTCATCTCGTTGCCGCGTTCGCCACAGCCCACGTAGACCACGATGTTGGCATCGCCGAACTTGGCGATGGACTGCTGGGTCACGGTCTTGCCGGAGCCAAAGGGGCCAGGTATGGCGGCAGTTCCACCTGCGGTGAGGGGGAACAACACATCCAGAATCCGCATCCCGGTCAGGAAGGGCTGGTTGGGGTCGAGCTTGCGCTGGAACGGGCGGGCCTTGCGCACCGGCCAGTAGTGGGCCATGCGCAGCTTGGTGCCATCTTCCAGCTCGGCGATGGTGTCGTCAATGGTGTACTGCCCCGCGCCCACAATGCGCTTGATTTTGCCGCCCTTGTCGGGTGGAACCAGAATTTTGTGGGTGAAGCTGTACTCCGGTACAGTGCCCAGGATATCGCCCCCCTTGACCACATCGCCTACCTGCTTGGTAGGGGTAAACTCCCACTTCCTGGTGCGGTCCAGCGACGAGACCTCGATACCCCGGCTGATAAAGATGCCCGAGGCGGCCTGAATTTTATCCAGGGGGCGCAGAATCCCGTCGAAGATGCCATTCAGGAGGCCGGGGCCCAGTTCCAGGGCCAGCGGTAGCCCGGTAGTCACCACGGGCTCGCCCACCGTCAAGCCGTTGGTGTCCTCGTACACCTGAATGAAGCAGGTCTCGCCATCAAGGCGAATAATCTCTCCGACCAATTTTTCGTGACCGACGCGCACGATGTCGTACATCTTGGCGCCCTCGAGGTTCTCGGCAATCACTGCCGGCCCCGCGATTTTTTTGATGGTTCCCACATATCCTCCTTCGTCGGATGCAGATGGCTAGCCGCAAAAAAGCGGTTGGTTGTTTTGCCATTGGCAATCAGCCATCCGCTATGGGCCTATAGTTTGATGTCAAACCCAATCGTCTCCCGCACCAGCCGGCGCATATAGGACTTGGCATCGCCCCCACCGCTAAAGCTATCAAGCAGATTGGGCAATGACAGCAACACCGGGGCATTGCGTCCGCGCATGACCCGCTCGGTGGCCTTGTTGGGGTCGGCGAGCAAACTCTGGTCTACCGCCACCAGGGCATACTGGTTGGACTGGATCATCTCAACGAGCTTCTGAACGGCCTCGTCGGGCGTAGCCGTGACCGCCTCGAGACCCGCAATACGGTAGCCGGAAGCAGTTTCGACATCGGTCAGGACTCCAATTTTCACGCGACCTCCTTCGCCACCGCATCGGTTGGCAGATTGAAGTAGGCGCGCCGGGCCAGGAGACGGATGCGGCTGGCCTCCCACTGCTTACGCTGGATGTAGTCGAGTACCAGCCCACCCCCCAGGCTATCGGTTGCGCCCGTACCTGCCTTGGCTAGCAAGACTCCCCGCAGGGCTCGCTCGAGCTCACCCAGGGTACGCGCACCGGCGGCCGGAGCCAGGGGTGTACCATTCAGCGCATCCATAGCGGCTAAATCCCCTGCCGCGATACGGCTAAACACCGCCCGGCTCAAGTGCTTGCCCCCCGGCACAAAGTAGCTATCCGGGTTGAGGTGGGTTGCCCCCAGGGCTTGCAACTTGAATGCGGTCGCCAGGTTGGTCGCATCCACTTCCAGCGCAAAGTAGGCAGCGATATAGCTCTGGCGCAGCTTCTTGGCCTTCTCAAAAGAGGCGGCAAAGAACTCGCGATCCAGTGCAACTTCCAAGGCCAGGGGTTCGGGGTTACTGGCCACTGCATTGCGCAGGGCCTTGGCCAGGGGGTGTCCTGGCACCTGTAACACCTGCGCTACGCTGGGAGCGTCGGGTGCTTGAAGCATTGCATTGATGATGGGTTCTTTGAGGGTTCCACCCACCAGCCCGGCCTTGATTTCCTCCGGGGATTTGCCGTTCTGTTTACCCCGCAGGATGGCCTTGAGGTTGACCAGATCGGCCCGCAGCAAGGGCAGGCCGACCAGCTCGCGCATCTCACCGGACACCAGGCCCGGCAGATCGCCCACAGTACGCGCCAGGTGATTGGAAACCGCCCGATCCACGTCTGCCAGGGTTTCGCCCACCAGGTCGGCCCCATAGACCGTTTCGGATAGCAGGCGCAGAAAGTCCGAAAAGGACTGGTTAAGCGCTTGCTGAAAAAAGGATTCCGGCACCACCTGGCTTCGCCTCGAGCGCACCCGTGCGTTCAGGTATGCAAAGGTATTTCGGGTTAGCACGTTAGCTCCAAATAGCGCGGGCGGCCTTGGCCGAGAGGGCATCCCAGGCCCGCTCGAGGCGTTCGCTCAGGGCGTTTTGCACAAAGGCCCGGCCTCCTTCGGCCACCAGCCGAACCCCGTCACGAATGGTTTCGTCGGTCTTGAGCTGTAGACCTTTGCTTTGCGCCCAGCCACTCATCAAGGAGGCATGAGCCGGGTTGACCAGCACCGCTTCGGCCTTGCCGATCCCCTGCAGGGCCTCCTCAGCCAGCTTTTGCAGAATGCTGGCAAACTCGGGCTGGGCTGCTAGTTTTTGCAGGCTCTGGCTCACCTCGGCCTTGACCTGGTCCATCACCTGACCCCTGGCGCTAATGCGGGCCTGGCTCAAGAGCAACTCGGCAGCGCTTTCGGCCCGGCGCAAAGCCGCCGTGCGCTCGGCCTCGAGCTGGCGTTGTTTGGCGGTCTTGAGAGCCTCGGCATTGGCCATCGCAGCTTCTACAATGGCCTTGGCTTTGGCTTCAGCTTCTGCTGCCATCGCACCTATCTCGGCAGCTACTTCATTTTGCAGAATATCTTCCAGTTTTGACATTTGGCTCCTCTTTAAGCTTCTTGCTGATAGCCGGTAGCTCCTGGGAAAGGCCATGCACTATCGGCTATCGGCCATCAGCGTTAGTTGATGAGGAACGAGAAGGCCAGACCGAAGATAGCCAGCGTTTCGGGGATCAGGAAGAAAATCAGGGCCGTACCGAAGTTACGGCGGTCTTCGGCCACCGCACCCACTGCCGCCGCACCAATGGCGCTCTGGGCCATACCGGTACCCAGCAGACCTAGGCCGATGGCCAACCCCTTGCCAATGGCGGCGAAGGAAGCGGTGGCAGCCCCCTCTTCGGCAGCAAAGGCCACAGTAGCGAGGATGACGATAGCTACAATCAACAGGGTCTTGGCAAGTTTTACGCTCTTCATGAGATTCTCTCCTTTACTTGGTTCCATGTGCCTCTGGCACGTTATGGACTGTACTGGGCTCTGCTAGGCATTCCTAGCCGTTCTGTTCCGACTTGACCGATTTGAAGGGCTTGTACTGCCGCCCGGTTTCCTCGAAAAAGCCGAAGTTGGTGGAAAATTCGATCCACAAAAGACGGATGGGCTGGATCACGTGCCCCAGGGTGGTGATGACGATGATGGCCAGAATCAGCACCAGGCCCACAATGAAACCCAGCACCCCGCCAATAAAACCGAAGCGCTCGGCCAGACCAAAGCCCACCTGATTGGCCAGGCTGGCCAGCACACCACCCGCGACCCCTACCGCATACAAACGGATGTAACTGAGAATCTGCCCCCCCTTGCCGGGCAGCTCGGCGATCATCAGCACCTCGCGGGATAGGGCCACGCCCACAATAAACAGGATGATGCCCACCACAAAGATGATGTTAAGGATGGGGTGGTTGGCCTGGGTCAGGAAGTTATAGGCAAAGGCCACCAGACCCACCAGGCCCGAGAAGTAGCCAAAGCCTTCCCAGAAATGCTTCATGTGGCCGTGCTTGAGGCCCAGACGCATCCGCAGGAAGAAGGCGTAAAGCACCTGAAACACCCCAAACATAATGGCAAAAACCATCAGGCCGTTGGCAGTCTGGGCAAAATCCAGACGGTTGATGAGCATGGGAATCAGGCCATAGTACTTTTCTGGGTCGTAGCCGGGGCCGGTGGGATAAAACACCCGCCAGCCATCCTTCAGACCAAAGATGCCCGGAAGCCTGAGCTTCTCGAGGAAGGTGCCAAAAAACTCCCCATACAACACCCCCCAGAACATCGCCCAGCCCGCCATCCACTTGCCGATGGTGGCCAGTTTGCCCAGCACATCCGGGCCAAAGGCGGCCCCCAGGAAATCTATACGCAAGGTTTCGCCCCGACGTGCCTTACCGGCCATCCAGAGCGCAACCAGCAGGAACAACAGCCCAATCCCGATGTCGCCGACCACGATACCAAAGAACAGGGGGAAGAACAGGGCAATCATCAGGGTGGGGTCGTGTCCGCCATAGGCGGGCGTGTTCAAAAAGCTGTGCATCAGCTCGAAGGGTTTAGCCCAGGTGGGGTTTTCCAGGGTTACGGGCACCTGGTGACCTTCGTGGTGTTCGTCTACCGGCTCAAAGGTGTAGACAATCTGGTCGCGCAGGCGGTTCAGGGCTTCCTCCACCCGCCCCTTGGCCTTCTGGGGCACCCAACCCATGAGGGCGGCACCATACTTGCCCGCAGCCATATCGGCAGTGGTGCGGTAGCGGGCGGCCTCGTCTTTGGCCCTGGCCCACAACGCCATGAGGGCTTCCCTGGACTCCCTGCTGAGCTTGTTGATCTCCTCCCGGATGCCCAGGAGTTCCTCTGGGGCCAGTTTGGCCCGCTCTTTCATGCGGGCTGCGGCCTGAGAGAGCGGCAGGGTGCCATAGACCCCAGGAAAGCGCAACTCGGCCAGGCCCAGGCGCGAAAGGGTCGAGCGGGCGGTCTCGAGCTCGCTTCGCTTGACCACCACCGCTGCCGCCACCTGATTGTCCAGGGCTTCGGCATCCAGGATGAAGCGATCTGCCATGGCTTGCTGCAAGGCAGTACGCACACCTTCAAGCTCTTCCGGTTTGGAAACCAGAAAGGGAATCACTGCCAGACGGGGGCTCTGATCCAACCCTTGCACCAAAGCCGCTAACCTGTCGGCAGCTTTACCAAACAGCTCGATGGTCTGGATCTCCTCCTCGAGGGCAGCTCGCTCCTTACCCAACACCTCGGCCCGGCTGGCTACGGGTCGGATGGTAGCTTCGGCCTCCTCGAGGGAACCCCCAAACAGCTTCGCACCCGCGACTGCCGTCAGGCCCGCCACCGCCAGCGACTGCTCCGCCTGGGAAGCCACCGTTTCCCAGCGCTTGAGCTCGGCCTCTTCGCTGGGGGAAAGTCGGTACTCGCTCAGCTCATCGGGCCGCAGGGGGTCAATGTGCACCACCCCAGCTTTTTGCAACTCGCTCAAAAGCTCCCGGGCCAGCCGTTTGGGGCCGGCCACAATCAGCTTTTCCATCGGAGCAATCAAGGCACTACCTCCCCCAGCACCGCTTGAACCGCCCCAGCCACCTTGGCAGTCGCTGCTTCGCCAATAGCCCTGGCCTCGGCTTCGGCTTTGGCCTTGGCTTCGCTTTCGATCCGGGCCACCGCCTCAGCGGTGCGGGCTCGGAACTGCGTTTCCAAGTCCCGCGCGGCCTGCTCTGCTTCGGCCAGAATCTGAGAAGCCTTGGCCTCGGCCTCCCGGATCTTGGCTTCAGCCGCCTGCTTGGCGTCTTCAAGCTGCTTTGCCAGGGCTTGTTCACGCTCTGCTAGGCTCTTAATTAGTCCTGATCCAGCCACATTCCCTCCTTTCTTGGTACCGCCTGTACGGCTTTTGTACAGCGTGAAAGAGAGCAAGTGAAAACTTGCTCAAGAATGAACCCCAAGAATCATAGCGACTTCTCAGGATTCGTGTCAACGCGAGTTAGCATACAATAGATGCTCTCGCCCACTTTTTGTCTGGAAGCACACATTTAAGCGCTTCCTCACGCATCTGGAGCGTTACGCCCACCTTTACATCACTCGACTATGGAAAACTTCCATAGTCCAATGAACAGAGAAGCGGAATTTGAGCCAATCCAAGCTGGTGTTAGACTCACAAGATGAAGATTCGTGTTACCCCCAGGGGCGCGGCCCGGCTGCTGGCCCATCATCCGTGGGTCTACAAAAGCGATGTGGTGGAGGGGCCGGCCCGGCCCGGCTTATACCCAGTTCAATCAAGCAAAGGGGTCTTGGGATTGGCCCTGTACAACCCCGCCTCCGAAATAACGGTGCGGGTATTTAGCTTTGGCGATACCGGCCGCCCCCAGGAGGTGCTGCTCGAGAACCTCCGCAAAGCCCTGGAGCGGCGCAAACCCGCCGTTGCCCAGGAACCCGGCGGGGCGTACCGGCTCGTCCACGCCGAGGGCGACCTGCTACCCGCCCTGGTGCTCGACTACTACGCCGGACACGGGGTCTTGCAGGTGGGGTCGGCTGCCCTCGAGCCCCTCACTGAAGCCCTGGTAGAGGTGATTCAAGCCGAGATTCCCCTGCAAAGCCTGCTGGCCAAAAACGACCAGAAGTCCCGCAGCCTGGAGGGGCTGTCCCTGCACGTCAAGCCTTTGCGGGGCCAGGTACCCGATGCCGTGATGGTGCGGGAGGGTTCTGTGCAGTACCGCGTAGACCTCCTGGAAGGCCAGAAAACCGGGGCCTTCATTGACCAGCGCGACAACCGCATCCGCCTCCAAACCTTCAGAGGCCAAACCGCCCTGGACGTGTTCAGCTACCACGGTTCGTTTGCCCTGCACCTGGCCCAGGGTTTTGAACGGGTCATTGCGGTAGATAGCTCGGCTACTGCCCTGCAAAGGGCCCTTCAGAACGCCCAGGCCAACGGCTTTGCCAACATCATCCCCCAGGAGGCCAACGCTTTTGAGTTCTTGCGGGAGGAAGAAAAACGCGGCAGCCGGTATGACCTGATCGTGCTGGACCCGCCAGCCTTTGCCAAGGGCAAACGTGATGTGGAGCGGGCCTACGCGGCTTACAAAGAAATCAACCTCCGGGCCATGAAGCTCCTGCCCGGCGGAGGCATTCTGGCCACCGCCTCGTGCAGCCACCACCTGAGCGAACCGCTCTTCTACCAGATGCTCGCCGAGGCCGCCGCCGATGCCCACCGCACCGTGCGGGTTCTGGAAAAGCGCGGCCAGGGCTGGGATCATCCAGTGCTGCTCAATGTACCGGAAACGCACTATCTGAAGTTCGCTGTGCTGGAGGTTATTTAGGGTCGAAAGCTTTATGCCGAAGGCCGAAAGCCAGGCCCGATACCAGATCCATATCAACCTCTTGCCTTCTCCCCTGAGCGGGAGAAGGTGGCGACACCCCGCCGACACTATTTACGAACAGTGGCCTAAACACGATTCACCGTACCTGGGGTGTCGAATGACCATCGTGCGACCAAAAATAGACGAGGCGGCGCCTGGCCACCTCGTCTTGTGCGGGATTGCTAAAAGTTTTACCGGGCGCGGTTCAGGTTCAGGCGGATTTGCAGCACCCGCCCTGGCTCGGCCCGCACGTCGCGTACTTCGGCCCGGAAACCGGGGGCCAGGGCTACCAGCTGCACGTTGCCCGGTTCTACATCCTCGAGCCGCAGGAAACCATTGCGTGTCTGGCCCACCTCGCGCCCATCCATGAAGATGCGGGCTTCCACATTGGTGAAGACCTCGAGCGCACCCCGCAGGGCTTGCAGGTTCACATTCACCGGCACGGTCTGCCCGTTGCCCACCACCACCGAGGTACGGAACCCCTGGTAGCCCCCCAGGCGCAGCTCGAGGTCGTAGCGGCCCGGCTGCACGGTCAGGTTGAGGGGGGTATTGCCCACCACCCGGCCATTCACCAGCACCTGCGCCCCTTGGGGGTTGGAGTTGATTTGTAGCAGGCCGTTCTGTACCACCGGAGTCAGATCGGCATTGATGACCGTGGTCTCGCCGGGCCGAATCTGCGCCGAGGTGCGGAAGACCTGGTAGCCCCCCAGGCGCAGCTCGAGGTCTACCCGACCAGGCCGCAGAACCAGGTTGAGCGGGGTACTGCCCACCACCCGGCCTTCTACCAGCACCTGAGCCCCGGAAGGGTTGGAGTTCACGCTCAAGGTTCCCGTTCCGGGCTGTACCGGCTGCACCGGCGTCACCGCAGCCCGACCCACGATGAAAAAGGCCACGTTGCTCACCCAGTCGCGCTCGGGTAGCGGCGTGACCACAATGGAGAGGGCCCTGGCCAGGTTATCGGCCCCCTGCACGTTGACCTGCCCGGTCTGGATGTTGGCAATCTGCGCCAGCGAAAGCGGCTGGCGGCTGGCCACGGCCAGCACCCGGTCCTGGCCCTCGGGGCCTCCCACATCCAGGCTGTACCGGGCCCCGGTCGCCGGGGGGAAGGTTCGGGTCTCGCCAGCCCGCAGCAGGTTGTTCTGGTCGAAGGCGTTGGGCAGAATCAGGCCGATCTCACCCGTAGACTTGACGCTGAAGATGTAAACATAGGCCTCCTGGTTGACCTGCACCGAAACCTGGATGCGCTCTCCAATCTGATAGACCGGGTTGCCAGTTTTGGCGGGGTCTTTGTTGACCCAGACCCGCACCTGCAAGTCGGTGGGGACTGGGTTGACGATGATGCCCTGGGGGCTTAGTTCGGGCGCAGCCAGCGCAGCGCCAGCGAGTAGAAATCCAAGTGCCGTTGAGAAGATTCGCTTCATGTATTGCCTCCTCACCCCCAGGGTAGGATACACCGTCTGGCAGGCGTGAGAAGCTATTCAGCCAAGGTTAACCTTGGCCTTGAGCATGTCTTTAGCCAGACTCTGACGGGCCTCTATTGCACAGTTGTATGGATGCCTGTACAGGCTCGTGAGCATCAGAAAGGCTTGTGGTCATTGCGAGCATCGCAGGATGCGAAGCAATCCAGATGGCCCTACCCCGCCGATAGTTTGGTGGATTGCTTCGTCGGCCTCTGGCCTCCTCGCAACGATGGCGGTTCGCAGAAAGACAGGTTGGGGAGCCTTTTCACCGACTTTCGATTTGGGTTGTACAGTCAGCTTTACAACGCTCTCCTATGGCCGAGTTTATAAAACCCCCGCTGCCCTGAAGGCTGCGTTGACCACTTCCCTGGCCTCAATCAGCACACGTTCAAGGTGTGCATCGCCCTTGAAGCTCTCAGCATAAATCTTGTACACGTCCTCGGTGCCCGAGGGCCGGGCGGCAAACCAGGCGTTCTCGGTCACGACCTTGAGCCCCCCGATGGGTTCGTTGTTGCCAGGGGCTCGGGTCAGCTTGGCCCGGATAGGCTCGCCAGCCAGTTCGGTAGCCGTGACCATCTCGGGCGAGAGGTTGGCCAGGGCTTTCTTCTGGGCGCCGTTAGCCTCGGCGTCTATACGGGTATAGGCCGAGGAACCAAAGCGGGCCTCGAGGTCGCGGTAATGCTGGCTGGGCGACTTGCCGGTTCGGGCCAGAATCTCGGCGGCCAGCAGGCCCAGAATGATGCCGTCTTTATCGGTACTCCAGGCTGAACCGTCCTTGCGCAAGAACGAGGCCCCGGCACTTTCCTCACCGCCAAACCCAAGGGTTCCTGCAAGCAGCCCATCCACGAAATACTTGAAACCCACCGGCACTTCAACGAGCCGCCTGCCCAGGCTCTGGGCCACCCGGTCAATCATGCTGCTGCTGACCAGGGTCTTCCCCACCCCCATATCCGAACGCCACTGGGGGCGGTGCTGGTAGAGGTAGAAGATACACACCGCCAGGTAATGGTTGGGGTTCATCAAGCCGTCGGGGGTCACGATGCCGTGCCGGTCGGCGTCGGGGTCGTTGCCGATGGCCACGTCGAACCTGTCCTTCAGGCCAATCAACGAGGCCATGGCATAGGGCGACGAGCAGTCCATGCGAATTTTGCCGTCCTTGTCTACGGTCATGAAGGCAAAGCTGGGGTCAATGCGTTCGTTGACGATGGTCAGGTTCAGGCCGTAGTGCTGGGCAATTTGCTGCCAGACCTCGAGTGCGGAGCCTCCCAAGGGGTCTACCCCAATCCGCACCCCCGCCGCCTTAATGGCCTCCATATCCAGGATGCTGCCCAACTGCTGCACGTAGGGCGTCACGAAGTTGAACTCCTGAACGGTGTTCAGGGCCTGGCTCAGGGGCCAGCGCTTTACCTCGGTGAGGCCATCGCGCAGGATCTGGTTGGCCCGTTCCTGCACCACCTTGGTCACGCTGGTGTCGGCAGGGCCGCCACTGGGGGGGTTGTACTTGAAGCCGCCGTCCTGCGGAGGGTTGTGGCTGGGGGTAATCACGATGCCGTCGGCCAGTCCGGCTTCGCGGCCTCGGTTGTACTCGAGGATGGCATGGGAAACCAGGGGGGTCGGCGTGTAGCCGCGCCCTTTGGCCACCCGCACATCTACCCCATTGGCCGCCAGTACCTCTACCGCCGTAATCCAGGCAGCCTCGGAAAGGGCGTGGGTATCCATCCCCAAAAAAAGCGGCCCGGTGATTCCCTGCTCGGCGCGGTACTCGGCCACCGCCTGCGAGACCGCCAGAATATGGGCCTCGTTGAAGGTGCCTTGAGTGGAAGTACCGCGGTGGCCGCTGGTGCCAAAAGCCACCTGCTGGGCAGGGTTCTCGGGGCTGGGCTGCAGGGCGTAGTAGCTGCTCACCAGCCGGGGGATATTGACCAGAATGCTGTGCGGGGCAGGTTTGCCGGCCAGGGGGTGTAGGCTCATAACGGCTCCTTCTGGGAGGAGTCTATTTCAGCAAAAGGTCGATAGTCCATAGTCGATAGACAATCGTCCATTGACTATGGACCATCGACCCTAGACCCATGACCCTCTTTACGCCTTTGCCACCTCTTTACCCTTGTGCAGGGATTCGATCTGATCTACCACGTACTCGGCAAAGGGCATGGAGGCGGTCCAGGCTGGCGAGATGGCGTTCAGCAAGTGCAAGCCCTCCGGGTTACCCTCGAGCATGAAGTCCATCACCAGTTTTTTATCCTGGTGGTCGTAGAGCTGGGCGCGGATGCCGGGGCGGCCCCAGGTGCGGTAGTTTTCCAGCCTGACCCCCTCGAGCAGGGCCGAGGCCTGCCTGACCAGGTAAGCCTGGGAGTATTTTTTGATTTCCTCGAGGGCAATCCCCCGGAAGTTGAAGTCGTTGCGGAAAAACAAAATGGCTTCGTCGCGCAGAATCGAGAGGGCTTCGGCGGCATCAAAGCCTTTGAGCCCCTCGTAGTTCTCGCGCCAGAAGGCTGGGATGGCAGTGGGGCCAATTTTGGCTTTGCCATCCACCGTGACGGTAAAGTGAACGCCCAGGAAGGTGTTGCGCAGGTCGGGCACCGGGTAGATGTTGGTTCGCAGCGCTCCCACCGGCTCGGAGCCATACACATACAGGCCCTTGAAGGGCAGAATGCGGTAGCGCAGCCCGATGCCAAAGTCGTGAGCGACCTTGTCGGCATGAAGCCCCGCGGCATTGACCACAAAGCCCGCGCTGTAGACCTCCTGGGGTGTAATCACATCCTTACCCCGCCGCGCCTGGTAGGGGCTGCTCAGGCGAATTTCAATCCCCTGTGCCTGGCACTCCGCCGCAATGGCGGCCATGCATTCCTTGGGGTCTACGGTAGCGGTGTTGGGCGACCACAGGGCCAGCTCGGTGGTTTTGACCCTGGGCTCGATTTTTTTGGCCTCCTCGAGGGGAATCAGATAGGTCTCGACCCCGTTCAGGTCGCCGCGGCGCTTGAGTTCGCGCAGCCCCTCCACTTCCTGTTCGTTTTTGGCCACCACCAGTTTGCCGCAGCGATTGATTTTCAGGCCGCGCTCCTCCACAAACTGTTTCCAGCGGGCGTTGCCCTCGCGGGTAAAGCGGGCTTTGAGGGAGTCGGCGGTGTAGTAAAAACCGGCATGCAGCACGCCGGAGTTGCGCCCTGAACCGTGAACGGCCAGTTCGGGTTCTTTCTCCAGCACCACAATGGTGGCGTCGGAATTCCGTTTCTTGATTTCCAGGGCAATCGTCAGGCCCACAATGCCCCCACCGATAATCAGGTAATCGCAGGTTTTCATCCCCCTCATTCTATGCGGGGGTTGCACACAAACAGGTTCAGTTGTTGACGATGCGCCGGGTGGGGTAAGGGATAGCGATTCCCTCGGCATCGAGGCGCAGCTTGATGCGGCGGCGGAACTCCCGGCCAATGGCCCACTGTTCTTTGGGCTTGGCGTTGAACAGCACCCGAATCAGGATGCCCGAGTCGGCCAGTTGCTGGATGCCCAGGGTCTCGGGGGGCTGGTCGGTAAACTTGTCGCGCCACGCGGGGTCGTGGTAAAAGGCTTCGGCCTCCGAGCGTATAACCTCCAGGGCCCTGTCCACCGGCGTTTCATAGGCCACCGCAACATCCACCACCGCCCGGGCCCAGTCGCGGCTCATCACCGTAACCTGCTGGATGGTGGAGTTGGGGATAAAGTGCACCCGGCCCTCGAGGTCGCGCAACACGGTAATCCGCAGGTTGAAGCGCTCCACCCCGCCGGAAAGCTGGCCCACCGTGATCACATCGCCCACCCCGTACTGGTCTTCCAGCAGGATAAAGAAGCCGTTGAGCACGTCCCGTATCAGGTTCTGTGCGGCCAGCGAGATACCGAGCCCCACCACCCCGGCCCCGGCCAGCAGGGCAGTCACGTTCAGGCCCAGGTTGGACAGGGCAAAGAGCACCCCCAGCACCACAATCAAGACCTGCAGAACCGACTCCAGCACGCTCTTGAGGGTCTGGGCCCGCACCTGTTCACGGGTGAACTCGCCGGTGCCCACCGGCACCCGTTGCAACAGCCGGGGCACCAGGCGCAGCGCCAGCGAGGTCGCTCCGACAATCAGCAGCACCGACAGGCCGCGCTCGCCCAGCCAGACATACAGGGTGCGGCCCCAGCCGTGCAGGGGCTCGAGTACCACCTCCCAGACATGCAATATGAGCGAGGCAATCATCAGCCCCGTAACCCCCCACCACAGCCAGCCCACCACCCGCCAGTAGCGGTCATCCCGCTCGTCCGGGGTCAGGCGGCCCAGCCAGGTCAGGAGGCCCATGCCGCCCCGCCCAACCCAGAAACCCAGCATCAAAAGGCCGATGCTGATGATGGTGCGTAGCCAGACGCTCGAGGTCTCCATCGCTTGCGATTCCTCCTTCTCTGCTCCAGGCTAAGTACCTCCCGCCTATG
>CAZIXH010000466.1:0-13802 GCA_964543055.1 uncultured bacterium | reverse complement strand
GTTGCTGGGACGGCGAGGCTGGGTAGAGGGCGCGGGGGCGGGCGGGGCCCGCCTGCCCGGGCGCGGAACGTGGTGTACCTGGTGTTGGTCCAGCAAGCACTCGACCTCAGGGCTATTCTTGCGGTAAATGGCCTGTCTCATGCGTTCCTTCTGGTCTTCCGGCATACCGGTAGCCTTCAGCAGATCCCGCACCAGCGCGGTCAGGCCCACCTCGATCTTGGCCTCCGGGAAGCCGATAAGCTGCAAGGCTTCCCAGGCCAGCTCGAGTACCTCCGCATCGGCCTGGGGGCTGCTCACCCCCACCAGCTCGGCCCCCACCTGGCGGAACTCACGGCTGCGCCCTAACTCGGCGTTGGCCTCCCTGAGCCATAGGGTTCCGGCGTACTGCAAGCGCACTGGCTGGCCGGGGGTGGGCTGGCCGTGGCTTTGCAGCAAACCCGCCACCGCCGTGGTGAACTCTGAGCGCAAGGCCAGCACCTCGCCGGTCTTGTCCACCAGCTTGAAGGAGCGCTCGGCCAGGGTGTGCTGGGGGTCGTAGAGCTCGAGGGCCGGCAGCTCCACCGGCTCGTAACCCCAACCAAACAACAGCTGAAACAGCCGCTCCTCCATCTCACGGCGCAGGCGGGCCTCGGGCGGCAGAAAGTAGCGGGTGCCTTCGGGAATCATGCGGATACCGGATAGCCCAGAGGCTATCGGCTTATCTGCTACTTGCTCTTTGCAAATATCTTCACCGATAGAATTTTGTCGCGCTCCCGCCGCGCAGTGGGGCCTTCGGTGGGGTTGATGTTTTCCACCACATCCATGCCCTGGGTCACCTGTCCAAAGATGGTGTACTGCTGGTTGAGGTTGGGGGTGGGACCATAGGTGATGAAGAACTGGCTGCCGTTGGAGTTGGGATCCATGGTGCGGGCCATGCCCAGCACGCCTTTTTTATCGTAGTTGAGCCTGGGAGTCACCTCCAGGCCAAACTGGTAGCCGGGGCCGCCCATGCCGGTACCGGTGGGGTCGCCGGTCTGGGCCACAAACCCCGGAATGACCCGGTGAAACACGATGCCCTCAAAGTAGCGGTGGAGCGCCAGGAACACAAACGAGTTCACCGTGTTGGGGGCCTCGGTCTCGTACAGGTCTATACCGATTTTCCCCTTGCTGGTCTCGATTTCGGCGTAGTAATCGAATTTGGCAGCGTCAATCACCTGATCGGCTTTGGCAAACTTGGTCACGGGCTTGTCGGACTTGTAAGGCAGGGCTTCCATATTTCCTCCAAAACTGCGATCTGCGCCGCTCCCCTGCCACCACAAATAAGCAGCAGCGGCCAGCGCCAACAGGACGGCAACGACCAAAGCAACGCGCATCTGCAACAGTCTACCGGCCCGGATGAGAACACGCCAGAAGGGTCAAGGGTCAAGTGTCGAGGGCAGTGGGGAGGTGTTGTTGGCTTTCGCGTTTGGCCCTCTGCTTTGGGCCTGGCTCAAATCCTGGGCAGGGTAATGCCCCGCTGGCCCTGGTATTTGCCCTTGCGGTCGCTGTAGGTCACCTCGGGGCGCTCCCCCTCAAAGAACACCAGTTGCACCACGCCTTCACCGGCGTACATCTTGGCCGGCAAGGGGGTGGTGTTGGAAAACTCGAGGGTCACGTGTCCCTCCCAGCCCGGCTCCAGCGGCGTGATATTGGCCACAATGCCTACCCGTGCATAGGTGCTCTTGCCAATGGCAATGGCCAGAACGTTATCGGGCATGCGGATATATTCCATACTGCGGGCCAGCACAAAGGAGTTGGGCGGGATGATTACCTCGTCGCCCTCGTAGTCCACAAAGCTCTTGGGATCCAGGCCCTTGGGGTCGGCAATGGTGTGAAATACGTTAGCGAAAATTTTCCACTCGCGGGCAGCGCGCAGGTCGTAGCCGAAGCTCGAGAGCCCGTAGCTGATCACCCCATCGCGCACCAGGCGTTCCTCAAAAGGCTCTATCATGCCTTGCTTGGCTTTTTCCCGTATCCACCAATCGGGCTTGACACTCATGCCCCCCACTATACATGGGATGAGGAAAGCCTGAGCCGCCCACGCTATCCTTGAAATACCATGAACCCTTCAAAACCGAGCATGAGCACCATCCGGGCCATTTTCACAACGAAGGTTCATGTTGGCACCTAAACTAAGGGCATGCGGAAGCTATCCGGATGGCGATTGGTATTGCCGGGTCTGCTACTCGTCCTCAGTATTCTCTTTGCGTCTTGTGGCTCCGACAACCAAAACAACCAGAACCGCCAGCCCTTGCGCCTGACGCTCCGATTCGACACGGGTTATGTGGACGAACCCTACAACACCACCCTCACCGCCGACGGCGGCATCCGGCCCTATAAGTTCAGCCTCGAGGGCAACCTGCCCAAGGGGCTTACCTACAGCAACGGACGCATCAGCGGCACCCCCCAGGAGAAGGGCAACTTCGAGCTCACGGTAAGCGTAGAGGATGCCAACCTGTCCAACCGCACCCAGAAAGTCACCCTGACCATTGGCGAAACCACGCCCCCCCGGCTCGACCAGGTCTTTCCCCTGGCCGAGGTATCCGACCCCTTCCCGTATTTGTTTCGGGTGCGCGACCGCGAGGCCAGGGGCTTCCAGGCTCAGATCCCCCTTAAAGACCTGAAAACCACCCTGGATAGCTTCAAGGCCGATGCCGGCGTGCTTTATGTGCTTCGCTACGACGAGGAGAAGGGCCTGGTGGACATAGACGCGGTCTTTACCGGCCCCCGCAAGGACTTTGAGGCCTTCCGTTTTACCGCTACCCCGCTGCCCGACAAAAAAGTGCGGCCCGAGGCGAGCTTCCGTGAGACCAGGGTGGCTTTCTATGACAAGAACAGCAAGCTGGCGGGCAACGCCCAGGCTATCGAGCGGGTGAACACCCAGGGGCGCTACAAGTACAGCGACCTCGAGGCCATCGCCCGCAACTGGGGCCGCCGCCTGACCTCCGCTACCGCCCCCCAAGCGCCTGTGGCCAGCACCGCCCAGGCCCCTGCAAACAACCCACCCCAAGGCCAGGCCGATGCGGAGGTGCTCGAGCTGGCCTGGGAAGCCTTGCAGCTTATCGGCTTCCCGGAGGCCAAGATCGAGGTGGGCCTGCCCGCGCTGGTGCGGGATCTGCTGGAGGCTACCGGTCTGCCGGAAGACCAGAAGGAACGCCTGAGACAGGCCATTCACCGCAAGAATAGCCCTGAGCTCGAGTTCTTGCTGGACCACTACCAGGTACACCCCGGTCTGCACCAGGCCCTGCGGGCCCTGCCCGACCTGTACGGCGGGCGCGAGGTGCTGGAGGAGGCCCGCAGGCTGCCCCTCTCGGCCAAGGCGCAGGCCGACCTGGACTGGCTCGAGGCTGTCCTGGCCCTATTGCCCGAGGTGCCGCTCCTGCTCGATTTGGGCCGTGCGCGGCTCCTCACCTTCTACACCGGCCTGAACTTCCAGGCCTACACCCCGGACTTCGGCCTGCCCCTGCTGGGTGGGGGCCGCTACGATGGGGCCCTGTTGCCCTACGCGGCGGGCTTTGCCCTGGGGCTCGAGCGCGTCATGGAGGCCCTGCGCCTGCCCCTGTCCGAAACCCCCCCCGAGGTGCTGGCCCTGGATCAGAGCCTGGCCCGCAAGCTACGCGCCGAGGGCAAGCGGGTCGAGCTAGCCTGGACCAATAACCTCACCGTTTTGCGTGAATATGCACTAGAAAAGGGTATTCGTTGGCTGGCTAGAGATGGAAAACTGGAAGAAGTGCGCTCTAGGTAAAAAAAGCACTCCCACAGCGGGGAGTGCCTTTCAACAAGCGGAGCCTCAGAGTCCAGGGGATTGAAACTGTCCTACCATCACCAGCACCCAGCGCAGCCCTACTGCTCCGGCCAAGCCCAGGGCCGCCGCCCAGCGGGGGTTGCGGAAGAGCAGGGCGGCCACCGCGATAAGCAAACCCGCCAGGGCGTATCCCAGCAAGCCTTCCTGCAACAGGTGCGAACGGGCGGCTTCGGGTAGCGTGAAGGGATAGGCCACCAACAAGCCCAGGCTGAGTACGGCGGCCCAGCTTTCCCAGCGCCTGGCCCACTCGCTGCCCAGGAGCAACGCCACCGCCAGCACCATCAAAAGGGCGGTGATGGGGAAGAGGAAGAGCATCATGCTGTTCCACAGGGGCCGGGTGGTGTTGACGGCCAAGGCAAAGCCGGGGTAGGCCAGCGCCACCAGGCTGCCCAGCAAGAGGAGCAGGCCGGGTAGCTGCTCGGGAATGCGCCGCAGGAAGCCCAGCCAGGGCTTGAGCACTATAGCCAGGGTGGCTACCAGCGAAAGGGCCAGCCCCCAGGCCCCCCACCAGATGGGTGCGCCGGGGTGTACGCCCAAAAAGAGCCAGACGTGGCTAAAACGCCATCGGGCAGGCGATTCGGCCCAGAGCACGAACAGGTCGAGCACAATCAGCAAAGCCGCCAGCCACAGGTAGCGGTTGCGCTCGGGGTGCTGCCTCAGGGTCAGGATGGCGGCCAGCAGGGCCATCCCCCCCGCCAGCCCCACCAGCACAAAGTGCAGGGCGTTGGTCCAGTGCCAGAACTCGCCGGAGTTGGGTACGCCGTAGAACTCAGTCATGGCTGGTCACCTCCTGGGTGAGCCCTTTTTTGCTGGGGGCGTTCAGATAGATTACCTTGGGCCGGGTGCCCATCTCGGGCCGCAGTACGTCCTGGCGCCCGGCGGTCTTCAAGGCTTTGGAGATTTCGCTGCTGGGGTCGTCGAGGTCGCCGAAGACCCGCGCATAGGTGGGGCAGGTCTCCACACAGGCTGGTTGCTGGCCTTTGGCCAGGCGGTGGCTACAGAAGGTGCATTTGTCGGCGTAGCCGCTCTTATTGATGAAGCGGGCCTCGTAGGGGCAGGCCGCCACACAGGCCCCGCAGGCGATGCACTTGGCAATGTCTACCTGAACCAGGCCATCCTGGGTCTGGTAGCTAGCCCCGGTGGGGCAGACCGGTACGCAGGGGGGGTTCTCGCAGTGGTTGCACTGCTCGGGGCGAAACTCGACGGTGATGTTGGGGAAGGTGCCTACCTCGCGTTCGCGAATCCAGAGCCGGCTGGCCCCGGCGGGCACCTGGTTTTCCATCTTGCAGGCCACGGCACAAGCTGCACAGCCCACACAGGCTGAAAGGTCAATCAGCATTCCCAGGCGTGCCATTTAGGCCCTCCTTTCCTTGATGAGCTGGGTCACGCTCTTGAGTTTGGGGGCAGGGGCTTTTTCCAGTTTTACGTAGTTGTTGCGGAGGCCCGCCCCGCCCGAAATGGGGTCCAGCGTGTAACGGGTCTGGAGGTAGCTGTCCGAGGCCCCGCGCCCGTTGGCCAGGCTCATGCCTTTGGCTTTGTGGCCGAAGCCGTGGGTGATGTAGACCGCGTCCTTGCGGATGCGCTGGGTCACCTTGACCCGCACCGGCCCTTCGCGCACCCCGTCCTGGTTGACCAAGTAGGCATAATCGCCGACCTTGAAGCCGAGCCGCTGGGCCTCTTCGGCGTTGAGCCAGACACTGTTGGAGGACTCCATTTCCATGAGCACCGGGTTGTTCTGGGTGCGGGCAAAGGTGTGCACCGGGCTGCGGCCATAGAGCAGGCGATAGAAGCCTTCGGGGGCTGCTTCGGGGGGGTCGTACACCGGCAGGGGGTCGAAACCGGCTTTGGCCAGAGCCTCGGAGTAAAGCTCAATCTTGCCCGAGAGGGTGCCAAAGGGCAGGGTGTTTTCCTTCTCCCAGTCGGAAAGCCAGGGTTTGCCGTTTTGCACCATGGTGCCCATCTGCTTCATGGTCTCGAGGTCGAGCCCCACCGACTGCATCCGGGTGTCGAGGTACTCCTCGATGTCCTTCCAGGGGAAGAACTGTTCTAAGCCCAGTCGCTTGCCGAGCTCTTTGGCAATCCACCAGCCAGGCTTGCTGTTCCACAAGGGTTCGTGGGCGGGCATGCGGAGCTCTATGAAAGGGGTCTTGTGGGCCACCGCCACCAGGTCGTCGTAGCGCTCGAGGTAGGTAGCCTCGGGCAGGATGACATCGGCCCACATCACGTGCTCCTGGGGCAGCACATCTATGGCCACGTACAGGTCTAGCTTGCTCAGGGCCTCCTTGGTGCGCGGCACGTTGGGAATGGAGTGGAACAGGTTGATGCCGTAGGCGATAAGCCCCTTAATGGGGTAGGGCTTGCCGGTAATCATCGGCTCAATCAGCTCCTGGATGGCGGTGGACTTGGCCAGGAACTTGCCCTTGTCGGCCCGGGGTTTGTAGCCCTCGGGCTCACTCTCGGCCTTGGCCGGGCCCGAGCAGCCCCCGGCGGCGGGCTCGAGCGGCAGCGGGGGAGTGGGGTACTTCTCCAGGTAAGGCGACATGGCGATGTAAAAGCCGCCCTCGCGCCCGTAGTTGCCCAGAAGTGCATTCAGGATGTACAAAGCCCGCATCCGCTGGGTGTCGTTGCCGTACCAGACGGTGTGCCGGGTGGGGGGCAGCACCGCTTTGGGTTTCAGGCGGGCCATTTCGCGGGCCACCTCGCGGATGACCTGGGCCGGGATCTCGGTCTCCTTTTCGGCCCACTCGGGGGTGTAAGGCTTGACATGGGCCGCAAGTTGCTCGAAGCCCACCGTGTACTTCTGCACGTAGGCTTTGTCGTAGAGGTTTTCGGTAATGAGCACGTGAATCCAGGTCAGCAGCAGGGCAGTATCGGTGCCCGGCTTGATGGGCAGCCAGCGGTCGGCCTTGGCGGCGGCGGTAGAGAAACGCGGATCCACCACCACCACCTTGGCCCCGTTTTTGCGGGCCTCACTGAACTCCTGCAACTGGGTGTTGTGGGTGTCCTCGCCGATGTGGTGGCCGATCAGCACGATGTAGCGAGTGTTGGGCCAGTCTATGGGCTCGTGCCCGCCAATGGCCCGGCCAAAGGTGTACTGCGCGGCTACCTCGCGGGGGGCCGTGCAGAGCGAGACCGAGGGCTTGGCGGCGTTGGGGCTGCCCCAGGCGGCGGGTAAAAAGTCCACAAACCAGCTATCGCCGGTGCCGTGCCCAAAAAAGGCGATGCTCTCGGGGCCGTACTGCTCCTTCAGGGCCAGCATCTTCTGGGCGATGTAGTCCAGGGCTTCCTCCCAGGTGGCCTCGCGGTACCTGCCCGCGCCGCGCTCGCTACCCTCTATGCGGATGAGGGGCTTTTTGAGCCGGTCGGGGTCGTAGGTCTGGGCGGGAGCGCCCTGTCCGCGGGGGCAGAGCATGCCCCGGCTCTTGGGGTTTTCCTTGTAGCCATCTACCTTGTAGACCCGGTTGCCCACCACGCTGGCCTTGATGCCGCAGCGCCAGAAGCAGTTTTCGCAGAAGTTGAAGACCTGCTTGACCTCTTTGGTGTACCAGGCCGGGGCGGCCTTGGCGCGGCTTACCAGGGTCGCCCCGCCGCCCACGCTTACGGCCCCGACGGCCGCTGCCGAGAGCTTAAGAAAGCTGCGCCGCTCTAGTTTCACCGTTGACCTCCTCCAGAACTTTGCTCAGAAAAACCGCGATGCTGCTGTAGAAGCCGGTGGGGTCGGCCTTTTGCAGCACCGGGGTATAGCGTTTGAGCCAGGGATACAGATACTCCAGCGCCAGGGTGCGGGCCAGCTCGGGCTTTTCCTCGAGCAGCGCAATGGCCTCGCCGACGGCGGCCAGGTGGTCGGGCAGGTCGCGCCAGTCGGGAGAGACCTCGAGGCCGGCGGCCCGATACAGCTCGAGCAGCCGATCAAAGGCTTCGCCAAACAGCCGCTCGTCCAGGGCCATCCCTGCGTAGGGGGGGCAGGGAAGCCCTGCCGGGTTGCTCACAAACAGCGCCGTGTAGGCGGCCTGCAACTCGCGCAGGGAGGTCTGGGGTAGCACCGGGGCTTCCAGCGCATGACCCTTGGCCATCTCGGCCAGGGCAGTCTGCAATGTGCCCGCGACCAGGTCTTGCTCCAAAGCGGCCTTGGGAGGCGCAAACGCAGCGGCAGTAACCCAACCCAGTAGTTGCATAGGTACCTCCTACCTCAACCCTAGACTTCGGCTGGCTTTTGGGGGTCAGGCTAGGTCTGACAGGCGAGTCAGAAGAATTCCTACAACCTCCGCCAAACACAACCCCTCGAGCGCATTTCGCTCGAGGGGGCCTGGGTGACGGATAACGCGCTATTCTTTCACAACCGGCAGATTGGCGCCGACCCAGCCCTTGTAGCCACCCATGATGCTCTTGACGTTGTAGCCCTGGCCGCGCAGGAAGACCACTGCCATCGCGCCCCGGTGCCCGATACCGCAGTAGACCAGGATGGGCTTGTCCTTGGGCAGGCTGGCAATTTTGGCGGGCAGGTCGCGGATGGGGATGTTCACGGCGCCCGCGATGTAGCCTTCCTTGTACTCGCTGGGATCACGTACATCCAGGATGAAGGGCTTGATGGCGTCAATCTGGGCCTTGGCCGCAGCCGGTTGGACCCCATAGAAGTCGGTGGGCAGCGTGGTGAGGAAGTTGCCTACTTCGCGCACGGTAAGGGCCGAGAAGTTGGTGGAAGAAGCCAGCACCGGAACCAGGGCCAGAAGCGCTACCAGCAAGAGTTTGTGGGTTTTCATCTCTAACCTCCTGGCCTCAGGCTAAAAGATAGGGCCGCTCCAGGGGTCAGGGAAGGTCTGACAGCTTCGTCAGAAAAATTCCTACACCAGCCCATGCTCGCGGGCCCATTGCACCAGCTTGGGTTGAGAGGCCAGGCCCAGTTTGTCCAGGGCGCGAGCCTTGTAGGTAGCGGCGGTCTTGACCGAGATGCCGAGCTTTTCGGCGGCCTGACTCAGGTTGTAGCCCTGGGCCAGCAGCCCGACCACAGCACGCTCCCGCTCCGAGAGGGCCTCGAGGCTGGGCAGGCTCACGTGTTCGGCCAGACGGGGGGCCAGCAGGGGATGCAAGAAGCGCTCTCCCCGGGCGATGGCCGTCACGGCATCCAGCAAGTCCCGATCCACGGCCCGCTTGGGCAGATAGCCACTGGCCCCCCTTGCAAACGCTTCGGCGATGTACTCGGGCTCCTCGTGCATGGAGAGTACCAGCACCTTGCCGTAGGTTTTCAGGGTAGGGAGGGCCTCGAGGCCGGGCATTCCCCCCAGGTTGAGATCGAGGATGAAGAGCCCCGGTAAATCTTCACTGGTGGCGTTCTTGCACCAGGATAAGGCTTCTTCGGCCCGACCAAACTCGGCAACTACGGTGTGTTCAACGGACTCCAGCAACAGGCGCAAGCCGGTGCGGATGAGGGCATGGTCTTCAACCAGAACAATCTTCATAACGGTAGCACAAAGCTGATGCGGGTGCCCTGTCCGGGGCTGCTCTCCACGCTCAGACTACCTCCTAAAAGCTCCACACGCTCGCGCATGCCCACCAGGCCTACCGAGGTCGGCGTGTGGGCGGGGTCGAAGCCCTGCCCATCGTCGGTGATGAGACCGCGCACTTTTTTGTCCCAGGCCGAAAGGCCCACGTACACCCTGCGGGCTTTGGCATGGCGGGCGGTGTTGGTCAGGGCCTCCTGGATGACCCGGAAGATGGCAATCTGCTGGCTTTCTCGAAGCTGGGGGCACTCGATCTCGGCCTCGACCTTCAGGCCGGTGCGCTCCTGGTACTCTTGCAGGTAACGCTCGAGGGCCCTGGCCAGCCCCAGGTCGTCGAGCACGGCGGGGCGCAGCTCGCGGGAGAGGCGACGTACCTCCTCCAGGGCCTGCACAAGGGCCTTGCGTGCCTCGCCCAGGTACTCGGGTCGCTTTTCCGTGATCTGCAAAGCCAGGAGTGCTGCGGTGAGCTGGCTGCCCACCTCGTCGTGCAACTCGCGCCCTACCCGGCGGCGTTCTTCCTCCTGGGCAAAGAGGAGCTGGTGTATCAGGGTATTGCGCTGGGCCTCGCGGCCCCGCAATTGGACGGCCTCCCGGGTGCGGGAAAGGCCCAGGGCCACCACCGCAGTCCCCAGGCTCAGGAAAGCCTCCTCGTGCGGCAGGGGCTGGTCTTGCAGGTGAAGCACGTACACCCCGTACACCTCGGCCCCGCTCCTCAGCGGCAGGGCCACCACCCGTTCCTGCCAGGCGGGCTGGCTGGTTCTGGCGGCGGTTTGGGCCAGCGCCCTCGAGACCTGGCCCAGCGGGCAGTCGAACTTGCAGTTTTGCAGATGCTCGAGCTCTGCCTGGCCCTGCCGCACGCGGTAGGTTTCGCCACAACGGGCCTCCAGATGTTTTCGCAGGACCTCGAGGCCGGCCCGGAGCAGACCATCTTCGTGTGTACCCTGGGCCGCGGTTTGGGCCAGCTCGGTGAGGGCGGCACACCAGGGTTGGGTGGTAAGTGCCAGCATGTACTAGAGCTTAGCCCTTGCAGCCCGAACGTTTGTCCCGCCGCAGGCTTTTATTGTTTTCCCCTTGCCTTCTCCGCTTGCGGGAGAGGGTGGCGACACCGCCAGCTGGTTTGGTGCTCATTTTGACGAATAAAACTGTTTTGACGGTAACCCGGTGCCGCCGGGTGAGGGGTTGCAATGACGATATCCATGCCAATGATAAGAGCCTGGTTCCGCCTTCACACTGGCAACTCAGTGGTGCTCTTGACCTGCCGCAGTACCGCCGAGGAGATCACCGTGCTCAGGCCCGGAATGGCGGTAAGGTGATCCAACAAAAATTTTTGAAAGTCGTTCAGGTCGGCCACCATAATCTTGAGCAGAAAGTCGTCTTCCCCCATCACCACATGGCACTCGGTGACCTCGGGATATTTGAGCACCTCCTGCTCGAAGCGCTCCACATCGGCCCGGCTCTTGTGGTCGAGCTTGACCCGCACAAACACACACAGACTGCGCCCCACCTTCTCTGCGTCCAGCAGGGCCACATAGCCGCGAATTACCCCCAGCTCTTCCAGCCGCCGGACCCGGCGCAGGCAGGTCGAGGGGGAGAGGTTGACCAGCTCGGCTAGCTCGTTGTTGGGAATGTTACCCCGGCGCTGCAGGATGCTCAAGATTTTGCGGTCCTTTTTGTCCAGCTCAACTGATGTCATAAGATTGCATTATTCTACCGTTTTCTGCAATTGAATTGCTTTTTGAAGGCCTCTGACTGGCGTTATTGCACACCCCTGCCAGCGCTAAGGTGCTATCTTGAAATCAACCAACCCACCTGAGGTAGCGTATGAAAATCCGAACCCGCGCCGTCCACGCCGGACACCACCCCGACCCCCTGACCGGTGCCCATGTGGTGCCCATCTATAGCACCTCCACCTTTGCCTATGGCTCGTTTGCCAGGGGGGAGCGGCTTTTTGCCGGGGAGGAGTCCGGCTACATCTATGGGCGCATCGGCAACCCCACCGTGCGGGCCTTTGAGGAAAAGCTGGCCAGCCTCGAGGGGGCCGAGGACGCGGTGGCCTTTGCCAGCGGGATGGCTGCCATCAGCGCCCTGTGTACCACCTTGCTGGCCCCCGGCGACGAAGTGGTGTATCTGGCCCCGCTCTACGGGGGCACCGAGGGTTATTTTCTGGAGACCCTGACCAAGTTTGGGGTGCGCGTGACCGACGCGGGTAGCGTGGAGAACCTGCCCCAAGCCCTCTCACCGGCAACCAGGCTGGTCTACCTCGAGACCCCCACCAACCCCACCCTGCGCATCTACGACCTTTCGGCGGTGGCCCAGATTGCCCGCGCAAGAGGCGTGCTGACGGTGGTAGACAACACCTTCGCCACGCCCTACCTGACCCGGCCTCTGGAGTACGGCATTGACCTGGTGCTGCACTCGGCCACTAAATACCTCGGCGGGCACGGCGACTGTCTGGCGGGGGTGCTGGCGGGCCCCAGGGAGGTCATGGAGGCGGTGCGGGCCGAGGGGCTGCGGCACATCGGCGGCACCCTGGGGGCCTTCGAAGGCTACCTGATGCTGCGGGGCCTCAAGACCCTGCCCCTGCGGATGGAGGCCCACTGTGCGGGTGCAGCCCAGGTGGCCGAATACCTCTCCCAGCACCCTGCCGTCCGGCGGGTCTACTATCCTGGCCTGCCCTCCCACCCCGGGCACGAGACTGCTCGGCGGCAGATGCAGGGCTTTGGGGGGCTGGTCTCCATCGAACTCGAGTCCAAACAGGCCGCGGCCCTCTTCCTGGATAGCCTGAAGCTCTTTACCCAGGCGGTCAGCCTGGGCGATGTGGAGTCGCTGGCCACCCACCCGGCCTCCACCACCCACCAGCTTCTGCCGCCCGAGGTTCGGGCCGCCCACGGCGTGAGCGACACCCTGGTGCGGCTCTCGGTGGGCATCGAAGACCCCGAAGACCTGATTGCCGACCTCGAGCAGGCCCTCGCCCAGGTGACGCGGGCTCTGGTGGCCTCGGGGTAGCCTCTGCTCCAGGGATGAGTATTTGTGGCTAGACGTCGGTTTTTGGGTGTGTTCGCACCGCAGGTCAAAGGTTCAGGGCTTCAAGGGCCACGTTTGCAATCCGACAAACCCTACCGGCCATAGACCATAGACTATCGACTATAGACCCTTGACTATAGACGTTTTTTTGGGCCTCGAGTTGAGATGGTATACCAAAAAAGGTAGCATATCCTTCCCATGCTGGCCCCGCAAACCGAAGAAGCCTATCGCCGCTTGCGGCGCATGATTTTGTCGCTCGAGCTCAGACCCGGCGAGCCTCTGGTGGAGCGCAAGCTGGAAGAACGCCTGGCGGTTTCCCGCACCCCAATTCGCGCCGCCATTCAGCAGCTTTTCCGCGAGGGGCTGGTGCAGCGCACGGGTCGGGTCTACTCGGTGGCCCCCATTGATCTGGCCGAGCTGGAGGAGGCCTTTGAGTTTCGCAACTGGCTCGAGACCCACGCGGTTCGCACCGCCGCCGCCCGCAAGCCCAAAACCCGCGAACTCAAGGATTTGCTGGCCTCGGTGGACGCCGATCTCGACCCCGAGGTCGAACTGGAGAAAGCCACCGACTTTCACCTGGCCCTGGCCAAGCTCACCGGCAACCGCTTTGTGGTGGCCTCACTGGCCCAGGTTTTGCAGCGCATCTACCGGGCCCGCTACCTGGAAATCACCCGCCCCCAGGGGGCTGACCAGGCCCACATGGACCACGCCGCCCTGATTGAGCTGGTGCAACAGGGCAAGGGCGACGAGGCCGCTGCTTATATGCTCAAGCACCTCGAGCGCTCCCGCGAAGCCTTGCTGGCCAGCCTCGAGGGCACCCGCCTGGGCTCTATATTGCTGGGCAACCACCGTTAGCACCAATCCTGTCAGAAATGTCCGCTTTTATGGCAAGTCTGACCATCCACAACCCTTTGTTTACGGTGTTTTACGCCCAAAGACGGGGTTCTCTTGTGTCAGGCTACTTCAAAACCCAGCTTTGGTCTTGACGCTACCGATACCATCGGTAGAATCGAGGCACATGCCAACCCAGGCTTGTCGGTAACTTGGCTCTACAAACACCGGCAAACCGCGTTTGCCCAGGAGGAAATGGATGAAAAAACTGGCTATCCTCGGTCTCATCGTAAGCAGCATTGCGCTGGCGCAGTTCACCCCGCGCAACCCCGAGTGCATTGCACCTGCGGGCGCGGGCGGCGGCTGGGACTTTTCCTGCCGCAGTGTGGCCCAGGTGCTGCAAGAGCTGATAATCGTGGCTCAGCCCCTCAAAACCACCAACGTAAGCGGGGGTGGGGGTGGGGTCGCTTACGCCCACAGGGTTACCCAGCGGGGCGACGAAGCCAATCTGAGTGTGGGCGCAGGGCGCGCCCCCACTGTCGGGCCGGCCGCGGGGCATGCGAGCCGCTTTCGCGAGGGGGCCGTGAGGTGGCAGGGGGCGGGGGGCGGCGGAGACGGCGGTGTGG
>CAZIXH010000465.1:0-7257 GCA_964543055.1 uncultured bacterium | reverse complement strand
GCTCATTTTTACCCTGCCGGAGCTTCAGTACCCCGAGCGCTTGAACTGCGCCACCGAACTCCTGGACAAAATGGCAGCCCAGCACCCCGAGCGCCCCTGCGTGCGGGCGTTGGGGCTGACCTGGACCTATGGGGAGTTGCTCGAGCAAGCCAACCGCATGGCCCGGGTGCTGGTGGAGGATCTGGGCCTGGTGCCCGGCAACCGGGTGCTGCTCCGGGCCCCCAACAACCCCATGCTGGTAGCCGCCTGGTTCGCGGTGATGAAGGCCGGGGGCATCGCCGTGACCACCATGCCCCTGCTGCGGGCCAGGGAGCTCACCGATGTGGTGACCAAAGCAGCGGTCTCGCACGCCCTGTGCGACGGGCGGCTGCGGGAGGAGCTCGAGCTCGCCTTACCCGGCTGCCCCACCCTACAGCAGGTGCTCTACTGGGGCGAGGGCGGCAGCTTGGAAGAGCGCATGGCGGCCAAGCCCCCCAGCTTCCAAAACGTACAGACCGCCAGCGACGACACCTGCCTGATCGCCTTCACCTCCGGCACCACCGGCAAGCCCAAGGGCTGTATGCACTTCCACCGCGATGTGCTGGCCATCTGCGATACCTTCGGCAAGCACATCCTGCGGGCCTCGCCGGATGACGTGTTCATTGGCAGCCCGCCCCTGGCCTTCACCTTCGGGCTGGGCGCGCTGGTACTCTTCCCCATGCGGATTGGGGCCTCGATGGCGCTCATCGAACGGGCCAGCCCCGAGCTGCTCCTGCCCGCCATTGCCGAGTTCAAGGCCAGCGTGGTAGCCACCTCGCCCACCGCCTACCGGGCCATGGCCGCCCAGGCCCATCAGCACGACCTCTCCTCACTGCGCAAGGGCGTCTCCGCCGGGGAACCCCTGCCCGCCTCGACCCGCCAGCGCTGGAAAGAGGCCACGGGTATTGAGCTCATCGACGGCATCGGGGCCACCGAAATGCTCCACATCTTCATCTCGCACACCGAGGCCGAAGCAAAGCCCGGCGCTACCGGCAAACCTGTACCCGGTTACGAGGCCTGCATCCTGGACGATAACGGCCAGCCCCTGCCCCCCGGCCAGGTGGGGCGACTGGCGGTGAGGGGCCCCACCGGCTGCCGCTACCTGGACGACGAGCGTCAGCGCAAATACGTGCAGCATGGCTGGAACATCACTGGCGATGCCTACTTGCTGGACGAGGAGGGCTACTTCGTCTACCAGGCCCGCACCGACGACATGATCATCTCCTCCGGCTACAACATCGCCGGACCCGAGGTGGAAGATGCGCTCTTGTTGCACCCCGACGTGGCCGAGTGCGCGGTGGTGGGGGTGCCCGACCCGGAGCGCGGCCAGATCGTCAAGGCCTACGTGGTGCTGCGGCCTGGGGTGGTGGGCTCTGCCGAGCTGGTCAGGGCGCTACAGGACTTCGTGAAGCAGAAAATTGCACCCTATAAGTACCCCCGCGCCATCGAGTTCCGCGAGAGCCTACCGCGTACCCAGACCGGCAAACTCCAGCGCTTCGTGCTTCGCCAGGAGGCCCAAGGGGTGGGGAGGTAATGGTGGAACGCACCCGGCAGAGCCCGCAAATCCTGCAACCCCCCGGCTGGGCCAGACCCAAAGGCTACGCCAACGGCATCACTGCGCGGGGCCGGTTGGTCTTCATCGCCGGTATGATTGGCTGGAACCCCCAGGGGGTCTTCGAGACCGACGACTTTGTGGGCCAGACCCGCCAGGCCCTGCAAAACATCCTCGAGACCCTGGCAGAGGCCGGGGGCAAGCCCGAGCACCTGGTTCGCCTGACCTGGTTCATCACCAGCAAACAGGAGTACCTGGCCTCGCTGGACGCACTGGGAGCCGCCTACCGCGAGGTGATGGGGCGGCACTATCCCGCCATGTCGGTGGTGGAGGTCAAGTCCCTGATGGAAGACCGGGCCAAGGTGGAGATCGAGGCCACCGCCGTAATTCCCGACTGAAGGAACCCCTATGACCCAAGCCGAACTAGAAGCCCTGGACCGCAACGACCCCCTGGCCGCCAAACGCGAGGCCTTTGTCATCCCCGAGGGGCTGGTGTACCTGGACGGCAACTCGCTGGGGGTGCTGCCCAAAGCAGTACAACAACACCTGGCGCACGTGGTAACGGAGCAGTGGGGCCAGGGCCTGATCCGAAGCTGGAACACCCACGGCTGGGTGGACCTACCGCTCAGGGTGGGGGCCAAAATCGCCCGGCTGATTGGCGCCGAAGAGGGCGAGGTAGTGGCCGCCGACTCGACCTCGGTCAACCTGTTCAAGGTGTTGCTGGCTGCCCTCCGGCTGCGCCCGGAGCGCAGGGTGATTGTCTCCGACGTGAACAACTTCCCCACCGACCTCTACATCGCCCAGGGGGTTTCGGCCCTCCTGGGTGGCCTCGAGCTGCGCTTTGTGATGAAAGATGAACTGGAGGAAGCCCTCGACCACCAGACCGCTGTCCTGATGCTGACCGAGGTGGACTACCGCACCGGCTACCGCTACGACATGGGCCGGCTGACCCGGCTGGCCCATGAAAAAGGGGCCCTGATCCTGTGGGACCTGGCCCACAGTGCGGGGGCTTTCCCGGTACACCTGAACCAGCACGGGGTGGACTTTGCGGTGGGCTGCGGCTACAAGTACCTGAACGGCGGCCCCGGCGCACCGGCCTTTGTGTTTGTGGCCCGGCGGCATCAGCCAAGCGCTTTCCCCTTTCTTTCGGGCTGGATGGGCCACCAGGCCCCCTTTGCCTTTGTGCCGGAGTACGTGGCCGCCGAGGATATCCGGCGGCTTACCGTGGGCACGCCGGCGGTGCTCTCGATGAGTGCCCTGGACGCGGCACTCGAGGTGTTTGCGGACGTGGATCTGGAGGTAGTACGGGAAAAGTCGCTGAAGCTGACCGACCTGTTCATGGAGCGCATGGCCCCCCTGGCGGCCCGCTATGACTTTAAGCTGGCCACGCCCAGAGCCCATGCCGAGCGCGGTAGCCAGGTTTCCTACCGGCACCCCCAGGGCTACGCCATCATGCAGGCCCTGATCAGCCAGGGGGTGATTGGCGACTTCCGCGCCCCGGACATCATGCGCTTCGGCTTTACGCCCCTGTACCTGCGCTTTGCCGACGTATCAGAGGCCGTAGAGCGGTTGGAACGGGTGATGCAACTAGAGCTATGGAAAGACCCCCGCTTCAGCGAAAGGGCCAAGGTGACCTGATGAACCGCCCCAGGGATGAAACCTACACCCAGGCCCATACCGACTTCAGCCAGGATTTATCGTATGGCGACTACCTGATGCTCGATCAGGTGCTCTCGGCCCAGCGCACCCTCACCCAGGCCCACGACGAGGTGCTCTTTATCGTGATTCATCAGGTGCAGGAGCTCTGGATGAAGCTGATCATCCACGAGCTCACCAGTGCAATGAGCCTGCTGAAGCAGGGCATCGTGGACCCGGCCCTCAAGATGCTGACCCGGGTCTGCCGCGCCCAGGAGCAGATGGCGGCCAGTTGGGAGGTGCTCAAAACCATGACCCCTTCCGACTATCTGCAGTTTCGCGCTTCCTTTGGGCGGGCCTCCGGGTTTCAGTCGCACCAGTACCGGCTCATCGAGTTCCTGTTCGGCAACAAGCAACCCTTCATGATGCGCCCCCACCAGCACCGGCCCGAACACTACTGGCCTCTGGAAGAGGCCCTGCACGCGCCCAGCCTGTACGACCTCGCTTTGCATCTGGTGGCTACAAAAGGGCTGAATATCCCCGAGAGTGTGCTGGAACGGGATTTTTCCCAACCCTATCAGCCCCACGAAGGGGTGCGGGCCGCCTGGCTCGAGGTCTACCGTCACCCCGAGCGGTACTGGGACCTCTACTACCTGGCCGAAAAACTGGTAGACGTGGAGGACAACTTCCGCCGCTGGCGCTTCAACCACCTGACCACCGTAGAGCGCATCATCGGCCACAAGCAGGGCACCGGCGGCACCGCCGGGGTACCCTATCTTAAACGAGCCCTGGACATCGTGCTGTTTCCGGAGTTGTGGCAGGTTCGCACCGACCTCTAGGGCAGAAAGAGGGACTAAACAAAGCACTATGAACCCGTTATTATTCGACCAACACGGCAAGCAATGGGAGGAAAGATGAAAAGAATAATCTGGCTAATGGTTTTGTTGGGGTTGGCAGGCTTCTCACTCTCGACGGCCCAGCAGCGCACGGTCAAGATTGGCTTTGTCAGCACCCTCTCGGGCGGTGGCGCTGCCCTCGGCATTGATGCCCGCGACGGCTTCAACCTGGCGGTGCGGCTTCTGAACAACCAGCTGGGGGGTGTACCCGTAGAGGTCATCGTGGCCGACGACCAGCAAAACCCCGATGTGGCACGGCAGGCTGTAGATCGGATGCTCAAACGCGAGCGGGTAGACTTCATGACCGGCATCATCTTCTCCAACATCCTGCTGGCGGTGGGCGACGCCATTTTCGAGGAAAAGGTACACTACATCAGCCTGAACGCCGGGCCTTCGGAATACGCTGGGGAGCGCTGTAACCCTTACTTCTTTAATGTGGCCTGGCAGAACGACAACCTGCACGAGGCCATGGGCCGGTACGTCAACACCCGCCGCTTCGAGAACGTCTTCATCCTGGCCCCCAACTACCCCGCCGGGCGCGATGCCCTGACCGGCTTCAAGCGCTTTTACAAGGGCAAGATTGCGGCAGAGGTCTATAACCGCCTCAACCAGCTCGACTTCTCCGCCGAGATTGCCCAGATTCGTGCAGCCCGCCCCAAAGCGGTCTACACTTTCCAGCCGGGCGCGATGGGTGTGAACTTCATCAAGCAGTATGCCGAGGCCGGTCTGTTGCGGGAAATTCCGCTGTTCCTGCCCGGCTTCTCCGCCGACGCCGATGTGATCCGGGCGGTGGGTCGTCCGATGGTGGGCATCTACAACAGCTCGCACTGGGCGCTGGAACTCAACAACCCGGTCAATCAGCGCTTCGTGGAGGAGTTCCGCAAAGCCTATAACCGCACCCCCACCCTCTACGCCTCGCAGGGCTACGATGCAGCCTTGATGCTGGACGCCGCTATCCGGGCAGTAGGGGGCGATGTTTCCAAAAAAGACGACCTGCGCAAAGCCTTCCTGGCCGGCTTCAACAGCACCCGTGGGCCCCTCAAGTTCAACCCCAACGGCTACCCCATCCAGAACTACTACCTGCGTCAGGTCATCCAGGCGCCGAACGGCGAAATCATCAACCGGTTGGTCGGGAACATCTTTACGAACCACAGCGATGCCTATGTCTCGCAGTGCAAGTTGAGGTAATGGGGCATACACCGATTTGCATACGCGGCTCACAGTTTCTCTAGCGTTATCGGGTGAGGGGATGAGGCGGCCAGGGCGTCCAAACTTATACCAACTCTGCAAGTGAGCGGCGCTAAGCGCGCCCCTCACTTGCAGCGCCAGGGGGCGCGTCCGAGGGTCACTTATATCGCTTTTGGGTCCCTTCTGAGCAGATTTGGTATTACACGAGGCAACCCAGGCCTCTCGGTAGCCCCACCCCCACTACCTACCCCTTACCCTCCAGATCCCTATGCCCCCCTCGCTTTTCCTCGAACAAATCCTGAACGGCGTCCCGTTTTGGCTGATGCTCTTTTTGCTGGCCGCAGGCCTGACGCTGGTCTTCGGCATCATGGACATGATCAACCTGGCCCACGGCTCGCTTTACATGATTGGGGCTTACCTGACCGCGACCTTTGTGGGCCTTACTGGGGTGTTCTGGCTGGGGGTGCTGATGGCGGTGGTCGGGACGGCCCTGATCGGGATGCTCCTCGAGTTCTCTATCCTGCGCCAGCTCTACAAGCGAGACCATCTGTCCCAGGTGCTGGCCACCTTTGCCCTGATTCTGATTATTAACGAGGTGGTTCGCATCATCTGGGGCTCGCAACCCCTGCTGCTCTCGGCTCCAGAAGGCTTATCGGGGCCCATCGAGATACTGCCCGGCCTCAACTACTCGGCCTTCCGGCTCACCATCATTGCAGTGGGTCTGGTGGTCGCGGTGGCCCTGTTTTTGCTGGTCAATAACACCCGGGTCGGCATGTGGCTAAGGGCCGGGGCCTCCAACCGCGAGATGGCCCAGGCCATGGGGGTGCCCATCAAGCCCCTCTTCACCCTCCTGTTTGGGGTGGGGGCGGCCCTGTGTGCCATTGCGGGGGCCTTTCTGGGGCCCATCCTGGCCGTGCAGGTGGGCATGGGCGAGAGCGTCCTGATTCTGGCTTTTGTGGTGATTGTGATTGGGGGCATTGGCTCCATCAAGGGGGCGCTGGTGGGCGCATTGCTGGTGGGCATTGTGGACACCGCCGGCAGGGCCTTTCTGCCCCTATTGCTGAGCCAGGTGGCCTCGCCCGAGGTGGCCTCGAACCTGGGCCCAGCCTTAGCCTCCATTCTGATATACCTGCTGATGGCTGTGGTGCTCTTCTTCAAACCCCAGGGGCTTTTCCCGGCCCGTACCTAGGAGGAACCGATGCCGCGCAACTGGCTATTTCCCCTTGGGCTGCTGGGCCTCTTGCTGGCGTTTCCACCCATCGCCAGCGCAACGGGTCTGGAGTTTTATACGGGCCTTCTCACCAAAATTTTGATTTTCGCCCTGGCCGCCAGCAGCCTCAATCTGATTCTGGGCTACGGCGGCATGGTGAGCTTTGGACATGCCGCTTATTTTGGCGTGGGGGCCTATACGGCGGCCATTCTGGCCCGTGAGGGCGTGAGTTCGGCCTGGGTGATCTGGCCGGTGGCCCTGGCCCTTTCGGGCTTGCTGGCTTTCCTGATTGGGGCGGTCTGCCTGCGAACCCGGGGCGTATATTTCATCATGATCACGCTGGCTTTCGCGCAGATGATTTACTTTCTGGTGGTTTCGTTCAAACAGTATGGCGGCGAGGATGGACTGCGGGCCCGGCGGCCCGATTTTGGGCTCTTCGAGCTTTCCGACACCACCCTGTACTACCTGACCCTGGCCGTGCTGGTAGCCGTGCTCTACGGCCTGTACCGCCTGGTGAACTCGAGGTTCGGGCGCGTGCTGCAAGCCATCCGCGAGAACGAGAGCCGGGCCGCCGCTATCGGCTATCCGGTCTACCGGTTCCAGCTGGTGGCCTTTGTGATAGCCGGGGTGCTGGCGGGGCTGGCCGGGGTGCTGATGGCCCACTACACCCAGTACGCCTCGCCCAACCTGCTGGCCTGGCAGCAGTCGGGCCACCTGATGATGATGGTAATCCTGGGTGGCGTGGGGCAGTTCTGGGG
>CAZIXH010000464.1:0-5802 GCA_964543055.1 uncultured bacterium | reverse complement strand
CCCTTTGACCCAGCGACCCTCGCCAACAAGGACGCCATCCTGGAGAACAGCCTGGCGCTGCTCCAGCAGTACCGGCCCGGGCTCAATCCTGACGATGAGCCGCAGCGGCTGGTGGAGGCGGCCTACCAGGTGCTCGATGAGCTGCGCCGGGCTTCGCTGGATAACGAGGCGATGATGGACCGGGCGGTGGAGCTGGGGCTGCTCTGGGGGGAGCAAGCCTGCCGGGCCTATGGCTGGCGCTGGGCCATGGTGGATGACAGCCATGCCGTAGTGGCCCCGGACAACTCGGCGTACGTGGTACCTGTGGTGTATGTCTACGGGTTGTTGTTCCGCCCCCAGGAGGAGAACACCCTGTTGCTGTTCTTCAACCTGCTGGGCTCCCCAAAGAAAATGCCCCAGCAACCGGGAGTGATGATGAAATTGGGTTGAGCGTTTGGGGTGTACCCCGGTTCCCTGGCCCAACCATGGAGGGCGGTGGGCCTTCGACCCCGATCCAAACGCCGGGGGTCGCGGTGGAAAGAGCAGGGCCGGTGAGGCCAGTAGCACCCTTCGCTATAATACCAATTCTGCGCATGAGCGGCGCTAAATGCGCCCATCACTTGCCGCGCCAGGGTGCGCGTCCGAGGGTCTCTTATATCGCTTTTGGGTCATTGCTGAGCAGATTTGGTATTAGAGCACGCCCCTCCCTTCGGTCGGCGAAAAAAGTGTCTCCCGTTCCAAAGGGTGGTATCGCCCTCCGCTACGCGGATAACTGCGGTCGGGTTGGTTCATTACTATTGGCGACGAACCAACCGAATCTGGTGTGAAACTACCTCCGGGCCCGGCAGTCGGGGCAGATGCCGTGGTACTCGACCTGCACGTCCTCAATCTCGTAGCCCGGATACCGGGCTTTGACCTCGCTCAGAAGGTCGGGCAGGGGCTGCACGATGTCGAAGAACCGGTTGCACTTGCGGCAGACCATGTGCAGGTGCCCGTCCAGGTTGGCCTCGTAGCGCAGAGCCTCCCCAGGGCGGGAGAGCGGAACCAGGTAGCCTTCCTCGGTGAGGGCCTCGAGGGTGCGATAGACGGTGCCCAAGCTGATGCTGGGCACGGTTTTGCGAACTTCGCTGTAGACCCAAGCGGCGTCGGGGTGGTGGTTCTTGGCCTGACGAACCACCTCGAGGACGGCTTTGCGCTGCTTGGTTAGACGTTTGATTCCCATGGTTGTCCCTAAATTATAGCCAGCCAGAAAGGACAAAGGCCACAATCCTGACTGCTATTCTCAAGTTTACCGCAAAACTACCGCCCAAAAGTGGGATGGCAGGGAGTGCCGGAGCTTTGGAACTACCGGCTCTGCACCGCGCCCAGCAACTCCCGTCCGCCCTCGGCCAGCAAGTCCTGGGCCAGGTCGTGCCCGAGCTCGGCGGCTTCCTCGGCATCGCCCTCGATCTCGGCCCGGATCAGCTCGCGGCCATCGGGCGAGGCCACCACCCCCTGCAAGACCAGGGTATCGTCGCCTTCCAGGGTAGCCAGTGCGCCCGCTGCGCACTCATCGCCGGCGCCCAGGGCCCGCAGGAAAGCCCGCTCGGCGGTCACCCGCACAAACGAGGCGCGGTGGTTGAGACTGTAGGCCAGCTCCTCGGCCCAGTCGTCCCCCAGGCGCACTTCGAGGCCCAGGGCTCCCTGGCCGGGTGCGGGTAGCACAATTTCGGGGTCTATCAACTGGTCTATGCGGTTTCGCAGATCCAGGCGCAGCAAACTGGCCGCGCCGATAATCATGGCGTCGTACTCCCCGGTTCCCAGGGCGGTCAGGCGGTCGTCCACGTCGCCCTCGAGGTCGCGGATGCTCAGGTCGGAACGGTACGCCAGTAGCTGGGCCTTGCGCCGCAGGCTGTTGACCCCCACCACCGCCCCCCTGGGCAGCTCTTCCAGGCGCTTGGCGCTGCGCCCCACCAGGGCCTCGCGGGGCTCTACCCGTTTGGGCACCGCAATCAGGCGAATTCCTGGCATTTCCTGGGTGGGTAAATGCTTGAGGGAATACACTGCAATATCCACTTCGCGTTTACTCAGGGCTTGCCGCAGGGCTTCGGCAGCGCCGCCCTCGGAGGTGTTTTTGGACTGCACGGTGCGTACCTTGAACTCGGTTTCGGGCCAGTTTTCCTTCAGGCGTTCCACCACCCAGCGGGTCTGGGCTTGTGCCAGCAAACTAGCCCTGGCCCCAATTACGATGACGCGCATAACGCCCAATATATTAGCGGGAAATGGCCGAATGTGAAACGCAAAGCGCCGTGTCCAGACATTCGGTTAAGGGCCGGTTTTACAAGTGCCGGTAGGGAAGGGGGATTTGCTCGGCCTCGAGCTCAAAATCGGCGTCCACACGTCGAGCCTTCCCCTCTTTTGCCAACGAATGCAGCGTCTGGCTCACGTACTGCTGCACCCGCCGCAGCGGTAGGGTATCGGGGTTCAGTTCCGGGCGGTGCAGGCGCAGGAAAGCCCGGTGAAAGGCGGGTAGCTCGTGCAGGGGTAGCCGGGCCTCGAGTTCCGACCAACGTATGGGCTTGCTCATCTTTTTTTCCAGCTTATCGCACCCGCCTCTGTTGTTTGGGCTTTCAGCTTTGGGCTTTTACTCTGAACGGTGACGCTAAGGGCACAAAAACCCAGTCAAAATTGTCATTCCGAGCGCAGCGAGGAATCTAATGCCTACCATCCCCCAAAATTCTCTAGCCTTGTGCCGCAGCGGATTCCTCGTCGGCTAACGCCTCCTTTGAATGACACAGGTATTCGTTGTTGGATTCAATGATTCTCGTGCCGTTGACGCTGCGTTCTCAGTAGCTATCAGCCCTATCTGGCTTTGCCAAAGGCATACACGAGTTCATCGCCTTTTCGCACCACAAACAAGATGGCTGCCTTGCCTGCGCTGTCCTTCAGGTCGTAGCGGGTGCGAATTTCGCCCGCGACCTGGGTTTCCTGCTGGTTCTCCACAAAATAACCCGCCACCGCGAAGCCGGTCAGAATCTGCTGCACAAAACCGGCTTGCAGGCGAGCAGCCAGACCCCGGACCGCGTAGACTTCCAGGTTGAAGCGGCTGGCATCGGAAATCCGGGCCACAATGGCCTCGCTGCCCCGCCCGGCCCGGAAGGAACCGGAGGGAAACCGCACACTGGCATCGAGGGTAGAGGCAATGGCCGCTACCGTCGTTACTTCCACCAGGGTTTGGGCCAGGGCGGGGGCCCCCAACAGCAGCAACCAGCAAAGGAGGAGCACTTTCATACGACGAGGGTAGCGCCTTGCTGGCGGGAATCCGGGTCATTTGACGTATGCCAGCGATACTCTATTTTTGTGGGGCTTTCTGGTCGGGATGGCTTCTACCCAGATCCGGCATCAGAGCTGGGTAACGACCGTAGTGTCTTTAGGCGGCAGGGCCGGCAGCCCCAGCACCTTCCAGCGCTCGTCCACCCGCCGCACGATTTCGGGCGACATCACAATTTTAGGCGGCCAGCGGCGGGTAAAGCCCTCCTCGGCTAGCTTGCGGGTGCCGTCCAGCACCAGGATGGGGCCCTCCACCCCTGGCATCACCCAGGCGTCGCGCTCGGGGTCTATGTTGTTGAGCACCACCCACATCACCTCGTCGAAGTCCAGCCGGGTATCGCTATCGGTGAGGAGCATCAGGCGGATACCCGCGCTGTGAGGGGCCACCAGCAGGCGCTCGGCGACTTCTCTGGCCTGGTGGGGGCGGGTTTTCTCCAGCGTAACCATCCAGATACCGGGCAGTTGCTTCTGGCGTACCCCCGGAATGCCTGGCAGGCTGGGGTGGGCCCTGGGAGTGAAGGGGAGAGCGCCGCCTTCCTCTTCTAGCTTGGCCGTGCCGTCAATGATCAGCTTGCCCCCATAGCCCATGGCCCGCGAAGAGTGGTCAAGCACGTCAATGGGGCCCCTCGAGACCAGGGTATCGCGCCCCGGCACGGCGTGTTGCAGGGCGTGTTGTAGGGCCTCGGGGCCTTTGAGCGGGGCGCCCGCGTCCAGCACCACCATCACCTTGGCAAACATCATCTGACCCAGACCAAACAGACCGTTGGCCACCTTGTAGCCCTGGCCGGGGTAGCGTTTTTCGATGCTCACGTTCACCCAGTTGTGGGCCACCCCGGCAGGCGGCATGTGGTAGTCGGTTATCTCCGGCAGGATGAGCTGGGCGGCGGGCAGGAAGAGCCGCTCGGAAGCCTCGATCAGGTAGGCGTCTTCCATGGGAGGGCGGCCCACGATGGTTGCGGGGTAGATGGCCTGTTTGCGGTGGGTGATGGCGGTGACGTGGAAGCGGGGGTACAGCTCTTCCAGGGTGTAAAAGCCGGTGTGGTCGCCAAATGGCCCCTCGACCACCAGGTCTTCGGCGGGGTCTATGTAGCCCTCCAGCACAAACTCGGCCTCGGCAGGCACCGGCAGGTCTACCGTGATGCCACGGGTGAGCTCCACAGGCCGCCCGCGCAAGAACCCGGCCAGGTTGAACTCGTTGACGCCCGGAATGGGTGGCACCGGGGCGGTGGCGGCGTAGGTCAGGATGGGGTCACCCCCCAGAGCTACGGCGACCTCGAGGCGCTTTCCCAGCTTTTTGGCCTTATCGTAGTGGCGCCGCCCCACCTTGTGCAGTTGCCAGTGCATGGCGGTGCTTTGTTTGTCCAGCACCTGCATGCGGTACATGCCCAGGTTCAACTCGCCTGTTTCGGGGTCTTTGGTAATCACCAGCGGCAGGGTGATGTAGGGGCCGCCGTCCAGGGGCCAGCACTTGAGGATGGGAATTTTGAACAGGTCTAGCTGCTCGCCCCGGAGCACCACCTCCTGCACCGGGCCGCCGCGCACTTTTTTGGGGAAAAAGCCCTTCAGCTCGCGCAGCTTGGGCAGCAGGGCAAAGGCCGCCTTGAGGCCGCCCTTGCCAGGGTTCAGGTTCATCAAACTAGCCACCCGCTCGGCCAGGTCGTCCAGGCGCTTCACCCCCATGGCCCGCGCGGTGCGTTCTGCCGTGCCAAAGCCCCCGATGAAGACCGGAAAATCGCGATCCTGTACGTTTTCAAAGAGCAATGCCGGGCCGCCCGACTTGACCATGCGGTCGGCGATTTCGGTGATTTCCAGCTCGCAGGAAACGGGCTCCCGGATGCGGAGGAGTTCGCCCTGGCGCTCGAGGTCTTGGATGAATGCCTGGAGGTTCTTGTACATCCATTCCAGGATAGCCGATGCGACCAGGGGCAATATGGAAACAGCTTTCAACTGCGGCTCAGGGTTCTAAGCGCAGGTGCTCGAGGCGAAACTGCCGGGGGGTGCCGTAGACCAGAACCGCCTCGAGCCGCACCGGGGCATCGTCGCGGCCCAGCAAATACAGCACCGACTGGTAGATGCGGCGGTACTTGGTGGGGGTGAGGGCCTCGAGGGGCGTTCCGAAGGTACTGTCGCGGCGCTGCTTGACCTCAACGGCCACGTAGGTGGGGCCGTCCTGCATCCAGAGGTCAATCTCGCCAAAGGGGGTGCGCCTGTTCTGCCCCAGCAGGATGTATCCCTTGGCCAGCAGATGTTTGCGGGCCAGCGCTTCGGCCCAGGCCCCTTTCATAGCGGGCTTTCCAGTACCTGTTCGCCATTCACCAGCACCCGCAGCACCGCCGTTCCGCGCACCACTATCTCCTGGCTGAAGCTCCAGGGCTGCTGCACCGGCCCTTCAAACACCGTATTGACCAGTACCTCGTCCTGCACGGTAATCACCACCACTGCATTGGGGATGTTCTCCGGCAGGGTGTAACTCACATTGACCCGGCGCTCTTGCGGCCCGGTGGGGGTGGGGGG
>CAZIXH010000463.1:0-8292 GCA_964543055.1 uncultured bacterium | reverse complement strand
GGGGGGGTAACTCAAGGGGCACCCGGGGGTACTGCTGGGGCGCCATCGCCTGCCCCCTCACGAGTACAAGTCCGGGGAGGAGAAAGCCCTGGCCTAGGCCGACGAGGGCTACCGGGTGATGGGGGTGGCCGGGGGGCACGGCGAAACCGAAGAAAGCCTGCAATTTCTGGGTCTGGTGCTGTTCTGGGACCCGCCCCGGCCCGAAGTGGCCGAGGCCATTCACAAAGCCCAGCAGGCCGGAATCCGGGTCTTGATGGTCACCGGCGACCACCCTGCCACAGCCCTGGCCATCGCTCACCAGATCGGCATTCCCGGCGAACGCGTCATCACCGGTAGCGACCTGGAAGACTACACCCCCCAGGCCCTGGCCCAGGCGGTGCATGAGGTGAATGTGTTTGCGCGGGTCTCGCCCCAGCACAAGCTCAAACTGGTGGAATTACTCCAGGCAGGGGGCGAGGTCGTGGCCATGACCGGCGACGGCGTGAACGATGCCCCAGCCCTCAAACGCGCTGATGTGGGGGTGGCGATGGGACAGCGCGGCTCGGACGTGAGCCGCGAGGTAGCCGACCTGGTTTTGCTGGACGACAATTTCGCTACCATCGTGGCCGCCATCGAGGAAGGGCGCAACATCTACGAGAACATCCAGAAGTTCATTCGCTTCCTGTTCTCCACCAACCTCTCGGAAGTGCTGGTGGTGGCCATCGGGGCCCTGGCTGCGGCCCTCCTGAACCTGCGGGACGCCACCGGAGCCCTGCTGCTACCCCTCACGGCGGTGCAAATCCTGTGGATCAACCTCATTACCGACGGCCTGCCCGCCCTCTCGCTCACCCTGGACAAGAACCCCAGCGTCATGCAGCACCCGCCCCGGCCTCCCAGGGCTCCTCTGCTGGATGGGGCTTCCCTGCGCTTTGTGCTGGTGAGCGGAACCATCAAGGCGCTGTGCGCACTGGGGCTGTTGGGCTTGCTGCCGCGCTGGGGGTATAGCCTCGAGGCCGCCCGCAGCACTACCTTCCACTTCATGGCTATTGGACAGCTTTTCTTCGCCTACCCCGCCCGCCACACCCATTTGTTTCCCCTGCCCAACCTCTGGCTTCACGGTGCGGTACTGCTGGGAATGGCCGTACAGTTCCTGGTGGGCATGCTCCCCGCCAGTATTCTTGCGCTGGATCTGGTTCCACTACCCCTGCTGCTCTGGAGCGTATTGCTGGGCACGGCCCTGTTGGCCTGGGGCCTGGCCGAGCTGACCAACCGTATTTTCTGGCAACACCATCAGGCTGTACCCTACACCCGGCAAGCCACAGACTGAAGGACTACGAAATGCGGCCACCAAACATCAGTTTCCAACCCGCACGCCTCCCGTGGTGAGAGCGATTCCCACGAATACCCCACACAGCATCCTTTGGAAGCTATGGCGTGTGGGGCAATTTACGCTGCACCGCGTGTAGCGTAAATGTGGGAAACGCGGTGAGACATCCCATACTGGCATTTGCTGGCGCTGTTCCTAGCGACGCTCCACCGCCAGGGCTCTGCGCTGGGCCTCCTCGAGGGCCTGGCGGGGGTTGGCATTGCCCTTCAGGACACGCTCGAGGGCATCTTCCAGGAACCCGTACCAGAGGGTCACTTCGGGGTCCTGTACCCAGGAAACCGCCTGCTCGAGGCCGCTAAAGGCCACCCGGCGGCGGGGGTCTTCACGGTAGAAATCCTCCAGCAAAGGCTGGGCCGAACGGCGCATGGGCAGGCAGTAGGTGGCCTTGACCCACTCGGCCATGCTGGCAGGCTCCATCCAGTAACGCCACAGGGCCACCACCCCTCTGGCCTGGGCCTCGCTGGCCCCGCGCAACACCATCAGATTCCCCCCGGCCAGCGGCAGCTTGCCATCGGGCGTGCGGGGCAAGGGGGCCACCCCCAGGCGGAAGGGAATGGGGGTGCGTTTTTCCAGCACCGGCCAGACCGTTACCGGCGCGATGCCCATAAAGGTTTTGGTACGCACAAAGTCCACCAGGGCAAACTGGGCCTCGGCGATGTTGCGGCTCTGGGCACTCCCCGCACGCACCAGGCTTTGCAAATACTCGAGGCTCTGCACCACCCTGGCATCGGTAAAGTTGGGACGTCCATCGCGCACCAGTTGCCCACCCCGGCTCATCACTACTGCATTGAAGCTGTAAATGTCGCTCACGATGGTAAAACCGCGGGCTGCTCGAGTGGTCAGTTGCTCGGCTACTGCGGCCAGGGCCTCCCAGCTCTGGGGAGGACTCTGGCGGCGGGCGGCCATCTGATCGGCATTGAAAAACAGTACCGGCAGGTGTAGCTCCACCGGTAAGGCATAGGTTCGGCCCCGAAAGCGCCCGGTCTCGAGCAACCCCGGATAGAAATCGGTGGGCAGATTACCCAGGTATTCATCCATCGGCAGGGCCAGGTTCTCCTGCACGGCCCGGCTGACAAACGAGACCTCGCCATAGTAAAGCTGGGGCGGATTACCTGCCCGGATGGCCGAGGTAAGCTTGATGCCCCCTTCGCGCAGGTCGCCCACGTACTGCGCTGCAATGCGGTACTCCCGCTGGCGGCCATTGAACTCGCCCACAATTTTTTCCAGCGCCTCCCGCCCAGGAGAGTCCAGCGTGTGCCAGAAAGAAATTTCTGCGGGTCTTTGGGCGTAGGCCATGCCGCACAACAAGCCTATAAACAGCCATCGTAGGAGCGCGACGTTCACCTGTCCAGCTTAGGGCAACTTTCTGAATGCACCCTGAAGGCTTATGGTGGCAATACTGAGCGTTTCAGCGTACCCAAACCTACTCGAATCGCTTGAGGGGCCAGCGTGAGGTAGCTCAAGACGAGTGCACGGCGTCCAGCTGGCGCAGGGTGGAGCCCCTCGGACGCAATACCGCGTATTGCTGAACGTGACTGGCCTCTTGTGGTTTTGCCAACAGATCTACAAGCAAGCCTGTGGCCAACTCGCCTAGCTTTCGGCTGGGAATTTCCATGTGGGTCAGGCTGGGTGAAAGATGTGCAGCCAAGGGGTGATTGCCAAAGGCTGCCACCGCTACGTCTTGGGGCACTTTCACGTCCAGCGTTTTGAGTGAGGCCATCAGGCCAATAGCGACCAGATCGTTGTAGCAAATAACGGCTTCGGGAAAGGGCTGAACCTTCCAGAGTAGCGCGCTGGCCTGTTCACCCCCCCCCAGGTCGGGGGAGGTCAGCCCCAAGACCTGTGGAGGCAGGCCCGCTTGTGCGAGCGCATCCCGGTAGCCACGCTCGCGCTCGTGATTCACCCAAAAAGGCGGGCCAGCCAGATATATAATGCGCTTACAGCCCTGGGCGATCAGGTGACCGGTGAGCTGGAGCGAGGCAGTGTACTCGTCTACCGTCACCGACGGCACCTCGGGGATGCGCCGCCCTACCGTTACGATGGGCTGTTCGGGGCTGTGAAGACTGGCGATTTCCTGATCCGTGAGCCTCGAGCCCGCCAGAATCAGGCCGTCGGTGCGGGCGCGGAGGCTCGAGATGAGCTGATGTTCGCGCTTGGGGTTCTCTTCGGCATCGGCTAGAAGCACGGTGTAGTTCTTCTCCGAGGCCACCTGGCCCGCACCTTTGACCAGCGCCGTAAAGTGTGGGTTCAAAATATCCAGGATCACCATCCCCAGTGCCCAGGTCCGCCCGGTGCTGAGCACCTGGGCATGGGGGCTGGCCTGATAGCCTAATTTAGAAACCGCTTTCCAAACTCTCGCTTCGGTATCTGCAGCCATGCGCTGTGTACCGTTCAGCACTTTGGAGACCGTACCTGGGGATACCCCGGCCTCTTTGGCCACATCGAAGATGCGAGCAGGTTTTCGCATAATCAAAAGTATACACGAAGAATAAGCGAGGTCGGGGGTTTGAGACCTTCTTAGCAGGGTTTTCAGGCTGCAGCCGACGGTGCCATTCCTGGGCTTGACAGGGCACAATTTTGATGTCATTGTATTTAGGAAAGCGCTTTCTAAGTCGAGCTGGTCTTATACCTCCTATGCAACCCGCTCCTCTGCAAACCACCTCTATGGGGCCTGCTGGGTTTCGCCTCGAGTGCCTCACCCCCTATGCCATTCGCGTGACCCTGGGCAACCCAGTTCATGCCAGTGTGCTGCCTGAGCTAGCCCCCCTCCCCTGGGAACAAGAGGGGGAAGGGCAGGTCTCGAGCGGTGCGCTTTCCATCACCTGGCAGCCTGGGCCACCTGCCTTGCGGATCTGGTACCAGGGCAGGGATGTGCTGGAAGACCATCCCCAGATCGGGTATCAGTTTTCGCCCGAGGGGCTGCGGCATACCCGTGTACAGCACGAAGGGGAGCTCTATTTCGGTCTGGGCGAGGTGAGCGGGGTATTGCAGCGCAATGGCCGGCGGTACCGCCTGGAACCCCGCGATGCCTGCCACTACGACCCAGAGTTCTCCGACCCCTTGTATAAGCACATCCCGCTCTTTATCACCCGACACGCTGAAGACCTGTGGAGTGCTCTCCTGTACGACCAGCCGCATCCCATGGTCTTTGATCTTGGCTGCGAGCGACACCACTACCACGGCCTATTCACCTATACCCTGGTGCGGGGAGCTGACTACCTGCGCTACCTGGTGATTTCGGCCAATAGCCTACCCGATCTGCTCGAGCGCATGACCGGGCTGATCGGACGGCCCGAGCTGCCCCCCCGCTGGAGCCTGGGCTACCTGGCCTCAGGTATGGCTTACACCGATGCCCCTAACCCGGCAGAGCGCCTACAGGCGTTCGCCCAGCAACTGCGGGACGAGGGCGTGCCTTGCGATGGCTTCCATCTCAGCAGCGGCTATACCCTACACGAAGGCAAGCGCTATGTGTTCCACTGGAACCGGCACACCCTCCCCGACCCTGATGTACTGGTTGCAGGGCTCAGGTCCCAGGGCCTACGGCTCATCGCCAACATCAAGCCTGCTCTGTTGCAGGGGCACCCGGACTACGCAGCACTCGAGAGTGTGGGCAGCTTCATCCGCAACCGGGATGGGCAAGCCCATGTGGCCCCTTTCTGGAGCGGGGACGCCTCCTGGCTGGACTTCACCCACCCCCAGGCGCGGGAGTGGTGGATAGCGGGCGTTCAGAGGGAGTTGCTCGATCGCGGCATCGAGGGGGTGTGGAACGACAACAACGAGTATGCCCTGGGGGAGGAGGTGTTCAATGCAGAGGGCCGACCAACCTACCCCAGCGAGCAGATTCTGGGCATGGCCCAAGCTTCCCATCAGGCCCTGCAAAGCCATCCGGCCTTTCAGGACAAGCGCCCCTTTCTGATCTCCCGCTCGGCCTCGCTGGGGGTGCAGCGGCTGGCCCAGACCTGGAGCGGCGACAACACCAGCGACTGGAAAAACCTCCGCTTCGGCAACCCCATCGAGATGGGGCTGGCCCTGAGCGGCTTTGCTTTCAACGGCAACGATGTGGGAGGCTTTTTCGGCCAGCCGCCCGGCCCCGAGCTCTTTTTGCGCTGGGTACAGCAGGCAGTGGCCTATCCACGGTTTTCCATTCACTCCTGGAAAGAGCCCCCGACCGAGCCCTGGAGCTACCTAGAGGTGTTCAGCGCAGTGAAGGAGGCCCTGCACCTGCGCTACCGGCTGCTTCCCTACCTCTACTCGCTGGCCTGGCAGCACACCCAGTCCGGTGCACCCATACAGCGGCCCCTGTTGTATGAGTTTCCCGACCTGGCCCAGGACCCCGGCTTTCATGCCCTGCTGGGACCCTTTTTGCTATTCCCTTCGGTGGGGGCGCCGGGGCAGCGCAAGGTCGGCCTCGAGCTCCCCGGCGGCTGGTACGACTGGCATACCGGAGCCTATTACCAGGGCGCGTTTGAATACCCGGCACCGCTGGAGCGGGTTCCGCTGCTGGTGCGCGAGGGGGCGATGGTGCCACTCGGACCGGTAATGCCCTGGATTAGCCCGGTCCACGACACCCGGAGGGAGATCTGGCTCTTCCCCCACCGTGGGGAGGGCCAGTCACGGTTTGTGCTCTACGAGGACGATGGGGAGACACGAGCATATCAACGCGGAATCTTCAAGGTGATTCACCTCAAGGTAGCCTCCACCGGCGAAGTAGTTGAGTTGAGCCTCGAGGCGGAGGGAGACTACCCTCTACCTTATCCCCAACTGGAGGTGCTGATTGCTACAGTAGATGCCCGTCAACTCAAGGTGAAAAGCCCATGGCCGGTTTTGCAAAAAAACCCCCGCTCAATTGTTTTGGATACAAGGCAGTAAGGAGGAAAATATGAAGAAAGCCTGGCTCATAGCTCTTTTTTTGGTTTGGGCAGGGGTGGTCTATGCCCAAAAAACCCTGCAGGTGGTCTGGTTCACTGAAGCCCCTACCGAGCAGGCCATCTTTGATCGGTACGTGAAGATGTATGAGGCTGCCAACCCAGGCACCAGGGTTGAGGTTACATATGTGCCGTTTCAGCAGCTCACCCAGAAGCTCCAGCTCATGGTAGCCGGAAATACGCCACCTGATGTGGCCAGGGTGGTAACGGCCAATATCGCCGAATTTGACCCAGTAGCCCTGGATCTGGCGGGCTATGTGGATCCAAGCAGCTTCCTGAACCAGTTCCTGCCCTCGCAAATCCCCTACATCTATCGCAAGCCGCGAATTATAGGGGCCCCTTTGGACGTGACTGCCAACGGTATTTTTTATAACAAGGACTGCTTCGCCGAAGCCGGGGTCAAGGTGCCGACCAATAGCCTGCAGGTTTGGACCTGGGAGCAGTGGCGCGAAGCCATGGACAAGGTCCGTAATAACTCAAAGTGCCGTTTCGCTCTGAGCTACGATTTCACCACTCATCGCTTCAGCACCTTGCTCTACGAGGCCGGTGGTCGCTTTATTGATGCCAGCGGCAAGAAATTTGTAATTGACAGTGCCCAAGGCTTGCGTACGCTCACCTTTTTCGCCGACCTGTTCAAAGACGGTTTTATCCCCAAAGGGCAGTGGCTTTCCAACGACGACCCTAGCACCTTTTTCCGCAGCGGGCAGTCGGCTATGTATATGTCCGGGAATTGGAATCTGGCCCAATTTTCGCAGATCAAGAACTTCAACTGGGGGGTGATGCCCCTACCCCGCGATAAGATACGCAGCACGGTACCGGGGGGCAAATTTGTAATGGGCTTCAAGGGAAGCAAAAACCCCGATGAGGCCGCCAAGTTCATCCTGTGGCTGACCAGCAAGGAGATCAACCTGCCCTTCTCCAAAGACAACATGGTACTCTCTGCCCGCAAAGATGCAAAGGGCATGAAGTATGGCCAGTTCGACGATGCCATTGCGGTTTTCCAGTCTGATCTCAGCGTTACCCCATCCTATGTAGGACAGGACTGGTCCAACCCCGCAATAGCCCGGCTCAATACCTTCATTCGCGGGGAGATCGTAAAGGTTCTGCTCGGACAGCAGACCCCCAGGCAGGCCCTCGAGACCATCCAGGCTGAGGGCAACAAGTTGCTACGCTAGCTGGGCACAGCGGACTGAAGGCCCAACACGGCCTCCCCCAGGAAGTTTTTGTATGGACTGATCAAGCGTTCTTTCAGTCTTCACCTCAAAAGCATCCTAAACCGCCCCCTGGGGGACAAAATCGGGTCAGCAAATAGTATTCAAGGCATAGTGGCAACCAGACCGAGAGAAACCAAACAATCCGAGGGCTCAATCCCGGCTGCGGAGAAAGGAGTGGTTTTGAGACACAAGATAGGCAGGCTGATAACCCCCTACTTGTTTTTAGCGCCCAATACCCTGATATTCGGCATCTTTGTGGTCCTGCCGATGGTATTTGGCCTAGTCTACTCCTTCTATCGCGGAAACTTCATTGCCGGGCTCCAGCAGTTCGTGGGCTTGGAGAACTACCGCCAGCTTCTGGAAGATAAAGCCTTCCTGGCCTCACTGGCCCATACGGTGGTGTACGTCTTGCTAGTGGTTTCGTTGGTGGTGGCGCTGAGCTTGGCTTTGGCCCTAGCTCTTCGTGCTACCAGCCTGGGCACCTCTCTGGCCCGCATCGGCTTCTACCTACCGGTGATCCTCTCCCCGGTGGTGGTCGGGGTGGCCTGGCGCTGGATGTTCAGCAGCGACCTGGGGGTGATCAACGCCCTGCTCAGCAGCCTGGGCCAGTCGCCCGTCCCCTGGCTGACCGATATCAACTGGGCCCGGGCGGTGGTCATTCTGGCCAGCGTTTGGTCCATGGCGGGGTTTTACATGGTGATCTTCATCGGCGGTCTCAACACCATCCCGGCTGAACTCTATCAGGCCGCCGAGGTTGACGGGGCCAACCCCCGACAGCAGTTCTGGC
>CAZIXH010000462.1:0-3359 GCA_964543055.1 uncultured bacterium | reverse complement strand
CCCCCCGCCAGCACCTCGGTGTCTACCGCGCCTGGAATGCGGATGACCTCGACAATTTCCTTGGCCAGCGAGCGCTGGGGCCAGAATACCTGGTCAATGCGGGTGCCCAGAATCTCCACCGTGCGGGGGTCGGTCAGGATGTCTACATAGGACTGCTTGCCCACAAAACACAGGGTTTCCCTGGCTCCCAGCCCCTTGGCCAGCATGCAGGCAATCAGGTTGACCTCGTCCCAGTTGGTGGTCGCCAGGAAGGTGTCGCAGAGGTCTACCTTGGCCTCGCGCAGGGTTTCGGGGTCGGTGACGCTGCCAATCACCACCTGCACATCCAGGCCCCCCAGCCGCTCCTTGGCATCCGGGTTGGTATCCACCACCACCAGGTCGTGCTGGGTGTGCAGGGCTTTGGCTATCTGCGAGCCGATCTCGCCGCCGCCAGCAATCACGATGTACATAAGGGGCTCCGCTTTACTACCTGCCAGCAGCCAAAAGCCAGAGGCCGAAGGCCCCTGCAGAGGTCTTCGGAGGGTAGAGTCTCCTGGTTTTGCCGAATGCTCAAGTCCTGACAGACCTGAAAAGGTTCCATAAGCCAGACCGGGTTCAGCTTACACCCGAATTGTTTCTGTGGCTACGTTGTGCATCACCGGTACCCCCGGTTTCCAGGCTACCCGCCCCACCATCTCGCCGTAGAGGTCGTAGGCTTCGGCCTGGGTGACCCTGACCCGGATGAGGTCGCCAATTTTGACCGTTCCGTCGGTCTCGGCATACACCAGGCCGTCAATGCCCGGTGCGTCGTACTTGGAGCGGCCCACCACCTGGCCCGGTAGCTCACCGTAGTCATCCACGATGACCTCTTGGGTCTGGCCCACTCTGGCCTGGTTTTTCTCGAGGCTAATCTGCTGTTGCAGGGCCATCAGGCGTGCACGGCGTTCCTCCTTGACCTCCTGGGGTACGGCTCCCGGCAGGGCGTTGGCATCGGCCCCTTCCACCTCGGAGTAGGTGAAGCAGCCCACCCGGTCGAGCCGCGCCTCGGCGATAAAGTCCAGCAAGAGGGCAAAGTCCTCTTCGGTTTCGCCGGGGAAGCCCACGATGAAGCTCGAGCGTATCGCCAGGTCGGGGGCGATGGTGCGCCATTCCTGAATGGTCTTGAGGTGGCTTTCGGCCCCCCCAGGGCGGCGCATGGCCCGCAGAATGCTGGGGCTGGCGTGTTGCAACGGTACATCCAGGTAGGGTAGCAGCTTGCCCTCGGCCATGAGGGGAATCAGTTCGCGCACGTGCGGGTAGGGGTACACGTAGTGCAGCCGCAGCCAGGCCCCCAGCCCCGCCAGTTCGTTGACCAGGTCTACCAGGTGAGCCCGTACCGGTCGGCCTGCGTAGTCGGAGGGGCGGTGGCGGAGGTCCACCCCGTAGGCCGAGGTGTCCTGGGCAATTACCAGCAGCTCTTTGGTGCCGGTGCCCACCAGCCGGGCCGCCTCAAAGAGGATGTCGGCGGCATCGCGGCTTTGTTGCAGGCCGCGCAGCTTGGGGATGATGCAGAAGCTGCAGCGGTGGTTGCAGCCCTCGGCAATTTTCAAGTAGGCGTAGTGGCGGGGGGTGAGCTTGACCTGGGGCGGCACCAGGGCCGTGAAGGGGTTCTGGTCCAGGGGCGCCACCCGTTGCACGGCGGCCAGTACCTTATCTACCTCGCCGGGGCCGGTGACCTCGAGTACCTCTGGATGGGCCTGCTGAATAACCTCGGGGCGGGCTCCCAGGCAGCCGGTCACGATCACCCTGCCATTCTCCGAGAGGGCCTCGCCAATAGCCGTGAGCGACTCTTCCACTGCCGGGGTGATGAAGCCGCAGGTATTCACCACCACCACATCGGCGTCCTGATACGTTGGGGCGGTCTCGTACCCCTGGGCCCGCAAACGCGAGAGTATCTGCTCCGAATCCACCAGGGCCTTGGGACAGCCCAGACTCACAAACCCAACCTTGCCTGCCATTCGCTCTCCTGTGCGCCGGTGGCGCGACAACGCGCTCGAGTATAGCAGGAATACTGAGAACGGCTGCGTCAATGGCACAAGGATCATCGAATCCAACAACAAATACACCTGTTACACCTGTCATTCCGAGGAGGCGTTAGCCGACGAGGAATCTGATACCGTACAAGGCTAGTGATTGTTGGGGATGGTAGCACATCAGATTCCTCGCTGCGCTCGGAATGACACTTTTGACCGGATTTTTGGGCCTTCCGCATCACCGTTTTGAGCAGCTTGAATGGGTGGAAACCGCAAAGTTGAAAGAGGCACGTCATTGTTAGAGAAGCCAATAGCCCGTCTCGTGTTGCAGGCCCAAGGCCAAAAATTCCTGACCAGACCCTTCTGGGCTGCTTCAAGAGACGCGCCAGCTCGGTCGCAGCGGACGTCCGGAACTGCCTACAAATTTCCTGCAAAGGGGGGTGCTACAATCCGTAAGGTTTCTGGGAACCTGCATTCGTGGCCAGTAGAAACCGGAGGTCAATATGGCAGGACTTATGGATTTGCTTGGAGCGGCCCTCAACGAAAACACCATCAAGCAGATGGCGGGCCAACTGGGGGCTTCGGATACCCAGGTACAGAGCGCTATCGGGATGGCACTACCGGCCCTTTTGCAGGGCTTGCAGCGCAATGCCGCCGACCCAAAGGGGGCCGAGTCGCTGGCCGGTGCGCTAGACCGTGACCACGACGGGAGTGTGCTGGACGACTTAATGGGCTTTCTGGGCCAGGCTCAGCAGGGGCCGGGCGCCGGTATTCTGCGGCACGTGCTGGGTGACCAGCGAGCGACCGTGCAACAGGGCATCGGCCAGGCAGCGGGCATCAACCCCAACCAGGTGGGGAGCCTTCTGGAGATGCTGGCCCCGATTGTGATGGGCGCTCTGGGCAAAACCACCCGTCAGCAAGGCGCGGGGGCGGGCGGCCTGCTGGATCTGCTGGGGCAAGCCACCGGGCAGATGCAGCGGCAACAGCCCCAGGCCTTCAACTTGGTTAACATGCTGCTCGACCAGAACCGCGATGGAAACGTGGTGGACGACGTGGTGCGGATGCTGGGCAATTTCCTGAAGCGATAGGGGGTTGAAAGAAACAGGGCCGGACACATCGTTCGGCCTTTTTTCACGAAATCGCTGTCTTTAGCGCCTTTTCACCCGTTCACTGTCCGTAGCGCTGGGATACTACCTGCCCTACGTTGCCCATGCGGCCCCGATCCTGGCCGCCCACAATGACCCGCACCACCCCGGCATTACCGGCTCGCACCACTACCGGGAGGGGGAAGCTGAGCTGGGTTCCGCTGGGCGCGGTGCCCTCATAGAGCTGCCGGCCTGTGCGGGCGTCGGTCACGCGGAGCCAGCT